>CAKMOP010000242.1 GCA_927910985.1 uncultured Porphyromonas sp.
CCTACACTGCAAATATACGATATATAGAAGCACATCACTTCCGCGCGCGTACCATTATATATAGGCCAGGCGAAGGGCGGAAAAGCAGTGCGGTCGCTACCGATGAATATCGATAGCGACCGCAACTATTTGTCGTAAGAGCTAAGCTCTGACTTCAGGGTGTGCGCTTAGCGAAGGATCTCCTTGACGGTGTCGATCTCGAGCGAGTGAGCTGCACCCGTCTGACCGATCGTACCGCTCATATAAGCCACCTGCGTGTCTTCGGTGAGGAGGCCAGCGGAGATGAAGCTCTTGATACCAGCAGCCAGACGCGTCTCAGGGCAAGTCGTATCTTCTGCGAAGTGAGCCGTCACACCGTAGCTGAGGGCGAGCTGACGAGCCAGCGTAGGATCATAGCAGACAGCACAGACAGGTACCGTAGCACGGAAGGAAGAGAGGTAGCGTGCCGTGCGACCCGTGAAGCTATCGGTGATGATCGCCTGGGTGTTGATCTGCTCGACGCTACGGACAGCCTGCTTGGAGAGGAAGGCCGTCGTGGTGCTTACTTCCTTAGAGTAAGGTACTTCATCGTTGTATTCGCGCTCGAGGGTAGCTTCTGCTTCGCGGATGATGCTTGCCATCGTCTGGACAGCTTCGAGTGGGTACTTCCCGTTAGCCGTTTCGCCCGAGAGCATCACAGCGTCGGTGCGGTAGTAGACAGCGTTAGCGATGTCGCTGACTTCAGCACGCGTAGGCAGTGGGTTGTCGATCATCGTGTGGAGCATCTGCGTAGCGACGATGACGGGCTTCTTAGCAGCGATACACTTCTTGATGATCATACGCTGGATCGAAGGAACCTTCTCAGCGGGGACTTCGATAGCGAGGTCACCACGAGCGATCATGATCCCGTAGCAGGAGTCGATGATCTCGTCGATGTTGTCGACACCTTCCTGGTTCTCGATCTTAGCGATGATCTTGATATTACTCTTGTGCTCGTCGAGGATGGTCTGGATTTCCTCGATATCCTTCTTATTGCGGACGAAGGAGTGAGCGATGAACTCGATGTTCTGAGGAATCGAGTGCAGGATGTTGCCACGGTCCTTCTCGGTGAGCGAAGGCAGGTCGATGCGTACGCCAGGGACGTTGACGCTCTTGCGGCTACCGAGCTTACCGTTGTTCTGACAGGTGGTGAAGAGCTTGTCGCCTTCCTTCTTCTCTACGTCGAAAGCCAGAGCGCCGTCGTCGAGGAGGATGCGTGCACCGACGGGTACATCGTGGACGAAGTTCACGTAGTTGACGTTAATGACTTCGTTGTTGGTCTTAGCCTCGGGGTTAGCCTGGAAGATGACCTTGTCACCAGCGTGGAACTCACGCTTTACTTCTGCGTCGCCTTCGAGGACGGTCGTACGGACTTCGGGGCCCTTGGTGTCGAGGAGGACAGCGACGCTGGGGGAGACGGCACGCGTGTTATTGATGACCTGGGTAATACCTTCCTTGGTCATATGAGCCGTGTTCATACGGACCACGTTGACGCCAGCTTCGACGAGCGGACGGATGAACTCTACGTCACAGCGCAGGTCCGAGATAGTAGCTACGATCTTTGTTTTCTTCATAATGCTTTATTGGGATAATTACTTGTTGGTCGAGGGAGGGAGGGCGGAGCACAGTGCTTCGATCGCCAGGCGGTAGCCGTCCATTCCGAAGCCCACGATCGAGCCACGGCAAGCCCGGGCGATGAAGGACTGCTGACGCAGCGGCTCACGCTGGTAGACGTTGGAGATATGGACTTCGACAGCGGGAGGGGTGATGGCGCTGAGGGCATCAGCCAAGGCCAAGGACGTGTGGGTATAAGCTCCAGCATTGAGTACAATGCCATCGACTCCGGCATCGTGGAGCTCGTAGAGTCGATCGAGGAGCGCGCCTTCGTGGTTGGACTGGAAGTAAGTAAGGCGCAGGGAAGAGTCATAGCGCTGGTGCAAAAGCTCCAAGCAAGCGTCCATCGACATCGTGCCGTAGATGCTTGGCTCACGCTGCCCGATTCGTGCGAGATTCGGGCCGTTAATGATCTCTATCCACATTCCTTTCTTAGGGGTATTCCTATCGTATACTTACCTTTGCAAAGATAATTTAAAATTCTCATTCCCTAATGCTTCCAGACGATATACGGACGCGCTACCTGGCGCACCTACGCTTCGAGCTTGGGCTCTCCCCCAATACCTGCGAAGCTTACCTCGGAGACGTGGAGAAGCTCCTGAGCTATATGGAGGTCGAAGGGCTTAGCATCGAAGGGGTTGACTATGCGCAGCTGCAGCACTTCATCGCCACACTTGCTGACTTAGGCATCGGCCCGACCTCCATCTCGCGCATCATCTCCGGCATCCGCTCCTTCGGTCGCTACCTCCTGCTGGAGGGCTATACGGAGAGTGACCCCACCGCCCTCTTAGAAGTCCCCCGCAAGGGGCGTTACCTCCCCACCGTCCTGACCACAGCCGAGGTGGACCGCATCATCGAGGCCGCCGGAAGCAAGGGTGGAGTCGAAGGGCAGCGCAATCGTGCCATCATCGAGGTACTCTTCAGCTGTGGCCTGCGCGTGAGCGAACTCTGTCAGCTGACCTTCCCCGACCTCTTCCTCGACGAAGGCTATCTCCGCATCCAGGGGAAGGGGAGTAAGCAACGCCTCGTCCCACTGAGTGAATCTGCCATCGCCGAAGTCACGCGCTACCTCCGCGACCCCGACCGCACCACTCCCAAGCGTGGCCAAGAAGAATATATCTTCCTCAGCCGCCGTGGCCAAGCCATCTCCCGCATCACTGTCTTCGTGATGGTGCGCGAAGCTGCCGAGATGGCGGGTGTGGAGAAGACGATTAGCCCGCACACCTTCCGTCATAGCTTCGCCACCGCCCTCCTCGAAGGGGGAGCAAACCTCCAAGCCATCCAGCTTCTCCTCGGGCACGAGGATGTAGCGACGACGGAGATCTACACCCACATCGACCGCACCAAGCTCCGCGAACAGGTCGAGCGCTTCCATCCCCGCAATCGCAGGTAGAGCGAGCCCGTGACTCGGGAGCCCACCACACCACACACAAGAGGCTGAAGAGTATCTACTCTCCAGCCTCT
>CAKMOP010000243.1 GCA_927910985.1 uncultured Porphyromonas sp.
TCATCAATCACATTCGCCGTAAGAACATTGGTGTAGCTAATCAGACGGAGTTCGTCACGCGTATGATTTATTCATCGGCTGTGTGGTTCCTGAAGTATCTGAAGCTGATGTATCTGGAGATCAATCGCGCAGAGAAGGAACTCGAGCTGAGTATCCGTAATGAAGACCTCCTACGCATTATGCGCTTGCAGCGATCGTTAGTCTACTTTAGTACTTCTATCCGAGGTAATGAGGCTATGTTGGGTCGCTTGCGTACCACGTCACGAGCCTCAAGTGTAGATCCAGATCTCTTCGAGGATGTGAGTATTGAGCTGAGGCAGGCTTACAACACCATCAATATCTATACGGACATTGTCACCAGTATGATGGATGCTTCGGCCAACATTATCTCGAACAACGTGAATACAATCATGAAGCGTTATGACAAGCATCTCCATCGTGCTCACGATCCCGACGATGATCTCGAGCTTCTTCGGGATGAATGTTCTAATGTTTATTAGGGGAATGGTACTGGGCCTTCTTGGGGATCTTCTGTGTATCGGTCGTGATCTCGGGTGTAGCCTTCTATCTCTTCCGCCGTATTAAGTGGTTCTAATAGCTTCCTAAGGCAATAGATAAAGCAGTGGCCCCAGTGCATCGTGTGATGCACTGGGGCCACTGCTTTTATACTTGTGTTATTAGTCTGGCAGTCTTAGCTACGACCTGCATCCAGTTCGGAGGTGCGATGCACTTCATGGATAGCCGTATTGCGCCGTAGGATTTGGCAGATGGCTTCTACCTGACGAGTGTCTAAGACTTTGACGGAGATTGTGCCTTGAAAGACTCCATCGTGCGTCTTGAGGTCGATGGCGGTAATGCTTACCTTGAAGTCTTCGAAGAATACCTGGGTGATTGCATTGAGTAGCCCCCTTAGAGTCAATCCCGCGTATGACGAGCTTTGTCTCAAAGAGTGGGGTGTGATGTGCCGCCCAATGAACGGACAGTAGGCTATCCCCATGCAGCGTCTTATAGCGTGTAGCCTCAGGACAGGAGCATTTATGTACAGAGACTTGTCCTTCTTCCCCGATGATGCCAAGGACATCATCTCCTGGGATGGGGCAGCAGCAGCTAGCTATCTGGTAGTTCAGTAGGCCGTCCTGCTCTATGAGTTCGTAGGGGTGTGACTTGTCGATTGTCGGACGATGTACCAATGTACCACTGATGGGCTGACTCTCACTCTCCTTGTTAGAGAAGAGCGAAGAGAAGACGCGAGTCATGCGGTTTCCGCCACTCTTGGGTGTCTTGCCTTTGACTACGCGGTCAAAGTCTTCCGGAAAATCAAATGTACCATCCCCGATGTGACGCAGGAAGGTATCGGGTTTGTCGTATCGATAGACGTGGGTGAGGCGGTTGAGAAGAGAGGCGTTGAGCTGTTCACCTTGGCTCTTGAGTCGCTCAGAGAGCAGGGCTTCTCCTTGTGCTATAGCCTCACGCTGTCGTCTGCGCAAGGCGGTTTCTATCTTCACCTTCGCATAGGCTGTCGCAACGAAGTTGAGCCAACCAGGCTCTGGCTGTACCGTTTTACTGGTGAGAACTCTCGACTTGGTCTCCATTGGAGAGACGATAGGAGAGGGGGAGTACCTTGTGATTTACCTTCGCACCGATACAGGTGTCTCCTAAGTCCGTGTGGACGGCATAGGCGAAGTCCAAGACGGAGGCATCAAGTGGTAAGGTGATGGGGCGACCCTTGGGAGTGAAGGCAGTGATGTCGTGTGAATAGAGACTGAGGTGAACGGTATTGAGGAACTCCATTCCTTTCGAGTCGGGATGGTTGAGCACTTCACGGATGGTGTCGAGCCAAATCTCCAATTCGTGATCTTCCTCTACGACATCGCCTTTGTAGCGCCAGTGAGCTGCGAGCCCCTGCTCGGCGATGTCGTTCATCCGCTGGCTACGTATCTGCACTTCGACCCACTGCGCATCTGGGCCTAATACGGTGAGGTGGAGGGCTTGATAGCCATTGCCTTTAGGAGTGGAGAGCCAGTCGCGTAAGCGCTCGGGGCGATTGCGGTAGGTCTCGGTAATTGCGGTGTAGATGTCCCAGCAGCGGTTCTTCTCTGGGTAGCCATCCTGACTGTCAAAGATGATGCGTACAGCGAAGAGATCATACACTTCCTCGAAGGGGATGCCCTTGATTTGCATCTTGCGCCAGATGGAGAAGCAGCCCTTGACTCGTGCTTTCATCTCGTAGCGTAGCCCCATCGCATCGAACTTCTCCTTCAGCGGTGCAGCGAAGCGCTGGAAGAGATCCTCTCGCCCCGCTTCACTCTCCTTGACTTTGCGCTTGATCTCAGCATATGCATCGGGATGCTCATAGCGGAAGCTAAGGTCTTCCAGCTCTGTCTTGATGGAGAAGAGCCCAAGGCGGTCTGCTAACGGAGCGTAGAAGAAGGAGGTTTCTCCTGCGATCTTGAGCTGTTTGTCGGGCTTCATAGAGCCTAACGTCCGCATGTTGTGCAGACGGTCTGCTATCTTGATGAGGATGACACGGGCATCATCACCGATGGTAAGCAGTAGCTTGCGGATATTTTGCGCCTGAAGACTATCGATGTTCTGCGGTACTTGCTCGATTGAGATCTTCGTCAGCCCTTCGACGATCTGTGCGATCTTATCTCCGAAGCCCCTACGAATATCTTCGACTGTGTACTCTGTATCTTCGACCACATCGTGTAGGAGAGCGCAGCAAATCGAGGTGGATCCCAAGCCAATCTCCTTGCATACGATACGTGCTACTGCGATGGGATGTAGGATATAGGGCTCTCCACTTCGCCGACGTACAAGCCCATGCGCGTGGCGAGCTAAGCGAAAAGCTTGGTCAATAATCTCGGTCTTCTGTCGGTGAGGAGAGGCTATGTAGTCTGCTATGAGTGCCTGATATTCTTGGTCAATGAGGGCTTCTTCCTCGGGGCTAAAGCTGAGGCTAATCTGTGACATAGTAAAGACGTACCTGAGGTGTGGAGATTAGAGCTGCATAATCAAGTAGACGGTGTAGGCAATGAAGCCAAGAGCGAGGATAGCCCCTTCGCCTCTCTTAATGATACGTTGGCCGAAGAGAACGGCGAAACTACATAGCATTAGGCCTGCAACTATCATAACGAGGAAGTCCAATGCCGTGACTCCACCGATACGAATGGGGGTGATTGTGGAGCTGACACCGAGGATGAGGAAGATATTGAAGATGTTCGATCCCACAATATTTCCTACCGCTATCTCTGGCTGCTTCTTAAGTGCTGCTGCTACGGAAGTGGCAAGCTCCGGAAGAGAAGTCCCCGCAGCGACGATCGTCAGACCGATGAAGCTCTCGCTCATCCCGAAGGTGCGTGCTATGCTCGAGGCTGAGGAGACGAATAGATCTCCGCCATAGACCAATGCTACAAGCCCACCCACGATGAAGAGGATGAGGAGCCAAAGAGGGTAGGTGCGTATAGGTGTGTGGTCAGCATGTGGGTCATCAGGAGCATCTTTTGCGATGGCAAAGGTGTAGGTGAGGAAGATGAGGAAGAAGCCTAATAGGGTAAGTCCTTCCCCTCGGCTCAGGATATTCTCTGTTGTGCCAGCTGTACCTGCAAAGATCGTGTCGTAGCTGAGGAAGAAGAGTACCAAGAAGGATAAGAGCATCAGAGGTATCTCACGACGGATCGTACTCTTCGTGATGGTGATCGGAGCCACTACGGCCGTTACGCCTCCTATGGCAAGGATGTTGAAGATATTGGAGCCAATAACGTTCCCCATCGCTATGTCTGCATTGCCCTTGAGGGCAGACATAAGACTGACAATCAGTTCGGGAGCAGAGGTGCCAAAAGCAACAATCGTAAGACCAACGACCAAGGGAGAAAGCCCCATGCGTCGTGCCAGAGTTGAAGCTCCTTCGGTCAGGTAGTTGGCTCCGGCTATGATAAGGACAATCCCAAGGAGGAAGAGTAGAATATCTACGAGCATATATCTATAGAGATTAAGTAAGTAGAAGGGACTTGTGCTATTAGTGGCAACAGCCCGAGCAACCCGAGCAACCGCCGTTTCTCTTCCCTTCTTCCTTCTTGGGACGAATCATACGATAGAGGGCCCGACCGAGGAAGAAGAGTACTACGGCGAGTAGTATAAAGACGGCTATTTCTTGGAGCATAGAGGATATAGCTTTAAACTAAGAAGTGGGAGGTTTGGTAGACTATGAAGCAGAGTAGCCACGCCATGCCGCACGAATAGAGTGCAGCAAAAAGCCCCCACTTCCAGTGCCCAGCCTCACGACCTATGGCGATAAGTGTCGCGATACAGGGGAAGTAGAGCAGGACGAATAGCATAAAAGTATAGGCAATGATCGGCGTGAACGAGGGTGAACCATCAGAGCGTACCTCCTGCTTCATTCGAGAAGATAGCTGTGATATAGCTTCATCTCCGTCCTCTCCATTGCCTGTATAGATGACGCCCATTGTGCTGACGACGACCTCCTTGGCCATAAGACCAGAGACGATACTTACCCCCATCTTCCAGTCAAAGCCTAAGGGACGGATGACGGGCTCACTCAGGTGACCGATGTGTCCGATGATGGATTGCTCCTGGTGGAAGGTAGCAAAGCTATGCTCGAGCGAGTCAATGCGAGCTTGCTTGAGCTCAGCGGGGAGTGTGGACTGCTGGAGGGCTTCTACCTGAGCATCTTTCAGATGTCGCGCCTCATTCTGACGTGGATAGTAGCTCATGAACCAGACGATGATCGAGGCGGCTAAGATGACGGTACCCATCTTCTGTAGATACTGCTTTGAGCGCATCCACACATGGATTGCCACTGAGCGTACCGTGGGGCGGCGGTAGGGAGGAAGCTCCATAACAAAGGGAATATCTTCCCCCCTTGAAGACCGATGTCTTGAGCAATCGAGCCGAGATCACCGCCATTAGTACGCCTATAATATATAGGGAGAAGAGGATGAGTGTCGCTTGCCAAGGAATAGGGAAGAAGGCTCCTGCTAAGAGCAGATAGACCGGAAGACGTGCTGAGCAGCTCATGAAAGGAAGGACGAGCATTGTGATCAGTCGGCTCTTGCGACTCTCGATCATACGCGTACTCATCACGGCTGGTACATTGCACCCAAATCCCATGATCAGAGGGATGAAGGACTTACCATGCAATCCCATACGGTGCATCAGCTTGTCCATGATGAAGGCTGCACGCGCCATATACCCACTATCCTCGAGGAGCGAGATAAGAGATAGAGGATGACAATCTGTGGTAGGAAGACGATGACTCCTCCGACACCAGCGATGATTCCATCCACGATCAGGTCGCGCAAAGGCCCTTCGCTCATCACTCCTCCAACCCATTCTCCGAGGAGCTTTACTCCAGCATCGATCAGGTCCATCGGGTATTGGCCGAGGGTGAAGGTAAAGAAGAACATCAGCCCCATCAGCAGTAGGAAGAGCGGGAAGCCCCATAGTCGACTGGTGACGATATCATCAATGTGATCCGTAAGTGTTCGCTTGCCTGTATGCTGCGGGAAGTAGGTTTCTTTCAAAGCCCCTGAGATGAATCCATAGCGTGCATCGGTGATGAGCGACTCAGCTTCTTCTTCGGTTTGCTCCTTGAGCTTACGCAGGGCGAAGTCCCGAGCAGAGAGGAGGAAGCCTCCATGCGTATAGCGAGAGAGGAGCTGCTTCTCGATGTCACTGTCACGCTCAAGGAGCTTGACTGAGGTAGAGCGTGCAGCTATGGGGTCAGTAACATCGGTATGCTCTTGTATTTTTTGTTCCAGTTCGCTGATTAGGGGCTCAAGAAGCGAGCCATAAGGGATGCGTAGTGGGCGGAGCTGACCAGTCTCTGCGTTGAGTAGTTGCTCGTCACCTTCCCTTGAGCCCTCGTCCCAAGCTAACCAGTTCGTCAAAGAGAGCTTCCAGTCCCAAACCAGTACGGCAAATGTAGGGATCATCGGGATGCCCAAGAG
>CAKMOP010000244.1 GCA_927910985.1 uncultured Porphyromonas sp.
GTCCATCGCCGTGTTTGGCTGAGATCGGAACGATTAGAGGCTTTGCTGCAGTGCTGATATGCTCACTGAGAAGCCTATCGAGTGCTGTTACGATAGGAGAGATAGCCTGAGGATCAAGTGCATCTACCTTGTTGAGTAGGACGAGGTAGGGCTTATCTTCCAGCCGGGGAAGGAGCTGAATAATGGCTTTGCTATAATCCTCTGCTGATAGTCTCAGGGCATCTATGAGCAGCAGCACAAGGCTTGCCTTGTCCATCTTGTCGTAGCTACGATCAATACCTAAGGCTTCAATAGAGTCGTCTGTGGAGCGCAATCCTGCGGTATCAATAAAGCGGAAGAGAATACCATCTATATTCAATACATCCTCTATGGTATCTCGAGTGGTACCAGGGATATCACTGACGATGGCGCGCTCTTCTCCTAAAAGCGCATTGAGCAGAGTGCTCTTGCCTACGTTTGTTGCTCCTACGATCGCCACGGGGATACCTCGCTTGATGGCATTCCCAAGGCGGAAGCTCTCGGTCAAACGTACGATCTTTTTCGTGAGTTCGTCAAGTAGCAGTAGAAGTTGCGAGCGATCAGCGAAGGTGACATCTTCTTCGCTAAAGTCCAGCTCCAGCTCCATAAGACTGGTGAGATGAATCAGTCGTTCACGAAGCTGAGCAAACTCGGCACTATATCCTCCACGCATCTGGGTCAGAGCCATACGATGCTGTGCTTCGGATTCTGAGGCGATGAGATCAGCTACGGCCTCAGCACGGCTTAAGTCCATCTTACCGTGTAGATAGGCACGACGTGTAAACTCACCAGGCCCAGCCATACGCATCCTTGATCGGTAAGAGCTTCAAGTAGCTTTTGCTGGATGAAGACTGAGCCGTGACAGGAGATTTCTACGACATCTTCACCCGTATATGAGCGAGGAGCTCTGAAGCACGAGACAAGCCCTTCGTCAATCACCGTTCCTTCGTGGGAGAAGCGACCGAAGTAGGCTGTGCGATCCTTAGCTCGCTCCAGCGTACGGACTTCTCTACAAGAGAAGATTTGATCAACTATGCCGATAGCTTCGGAGCCAGAGACGCGGATGACGGAAATTCCACCAACCCCAAGAGCTGTAGCTACAGCGCATATCGTATCGCTTCCTATCAGTGAAGATATCATAGAGTAGTAACTAAATTCAGAAGTCAAAGAGGCGGGGGACTTACTCGATCTGTCCGCACTTCAAGATGGAATGGATATTCTCCACCAGGAGTGAGAGTGCGACGGGATTCATTCCTCCTTCGGGGATGATAATGTCGGCATAGCGCTTGGAGGGCTCGACGAAGTCACGGTGCATTGGCTTCACTGTCGAGAAGTACTGCTTCAGTACGGAGTTCATATCACGTCCGCGCTCCTGGACATCGCGCACCAGACGGCGAGCCAAGCGCACATCATCATCAGTGTCGACGAAGACCTTGACATCCATTAGTTCGCGTAGCTCTTTATTCTCAAGGATCAAGATACCATTCGAGGATGAGCACCTTAGCAGGCTGTACGAGGACGGTCTGTGGTAGGCGGTTATGATCGGTGAATGAATAGACAGGACGCTGGATACTCTTCCCTTGCTTGAGCTGACGGATATGCTCGATCATCATATTCGTGTCGAAGGAATGGGGGTGGTCGTAGTTAAGTTGCGAGCGTTCTTCGAGGCTGAGTTCATCGTGCGCCTTGTAGTAGAAGTCGTGGCAGAGTGTCGTGACGTGCTCATCGACAAAGGCTTCCTGAAGCTTACGTACAAGAGTTGACTTACCAGAAGCTGAGCCACCTGCGACTCCGATAATCGTGGTGGGCATAGGATTTACTTGGCTCATAGCTGTAGCGAGAGAGGATAAGAGGAACAAGGATTATCTGGGCGTGGTGACTCCGATGGCCTGGTAGACTAAGTCTTGGAGACGCTCACGGAGTCGTTCGCGTATAAGGATTGTATTCTGACGAGAGGGGTAAGTGCGGTTGGAGAGGAAGATGAAAATCAGATCATACTCGGGGTCTATCCAGAAGCATGTCCCTGTGAAACCTCGATGGCCATAGGTCGCTGGAGAGGCATAAATTCCGGTAGGTCCACCTGTGAGGCGAGGTTTGTCAAAGCCCAAAGAGCGAGAGCCCGCGGCATTGGTTGTTTCTGTGAAAAGACGTACCGCTTCACTGGGGATGAGCTGCTTCTTTCCCCACGCACCATTCTGTAGGAGGAGTTGACAGATCTTGGCTAACTCTTGGGCGGAACCAAAAAGCCCCGCATTGCCCGAGACTCCTCCGAGGCAAGCTGCCGTCTCATCATCGACCGTACCACGAAGGATCTCCCCGCGGAGGAAGGTGTCGTGCTGTGCTGGGGCGATTTGTTGGAGACTTACTCCACGCTCTAAGGGATTGAAGTAGAGACGTGCACGCAGAGGACGATAGAGATGCTTTTCTACAAACTGATCTAAGGACTCGCCTGATACACGCTCTATGACTTGCTGGAGCAGAAGGAAGTTAAGATCACTGTAGCGATAGCTCTTGTCAGAGGAAAGGCGTGTAGCGAGCAGGCGATCCATCATCCTCTGCTTGAAGGAAGGCGAGAGGTATTTCTTAGAGCCGAAGCGTAGCGTATGCTCTTCGGTAGCTTTGTCCGAGATGTACTTATCAAGGAAGCGGAAGTTGGGATTTCCCCAAGCCTTCCCAACCAAAGGAACAGCACCATCAAAGGACTTATACCGTATGAGAGAGCCTTCGTAGCTCGTAGCATCAATAAGGTCAGTGTAGAAGTTGATACCTGCGGGAAGTCCTGACTGATGCAGGAGGAGCTGTCGTATAGTGACCATTCCCAGCAGAGTCTCCTTCGTTTCGGGGAGGTAACTCAATAGAGGACTATTGAGGTTGATTTTTTTCTCTCCGACGAGGAGCATCAATGCCGGGGTAGTGGCTGCAGCCTTGGTTACAGAGGCTAAATCATAAATAGACTGAGTGGAAGTGGGCTCAGCCTGCGCTCCTCGGAGGCTTGTCAGTGAGCCGTATGCTTTATTGACTATTATTTCGCCTCGGTAGAAGGCAAAGATTTGACAACCTGGATATGCTCCCATCCAGATTCCTGCTTGAGCCAAGCTATCAATACGAGCTAATGCCGATGCGGGGATGGAGTCTGGCGTATAAAGATGCTCGCCAAAGGGGATGATCTCGTGGTATGCGCTGTCGATCGTCAAGGATCGTTGCGCAGAGAGTGAGTTCGCCTGAGTAAACGGAAGAATAGAGAGCAGGGTGAAGAGTAGACGGGAGCGCATAGAATGAATTCTTTATCGACGAAGCTTTGTCGGAGACTGTATCGCCTTGGTCTTGGCGGTAGGGTCATCACCCTCTCCTGCTGATATATTAGCCTGCCAGAGGCGCGTGCGGAGTGTGGCTTCTTCGGGCGTCCATATCCTGTTTTTTACCTCGGAGGCAGATGCCTCAGGAGCCTTCTTCTTGATAATGAGAGCATACTTGAAGGCTAAGATGCGACGACATTTCTCCTCCACATCGGCTTCGTTTATCTCGCCCGAACGTAGGGCTTGTAGGATGGCATTGCGCGCTTCTAATGGCTGAGATGGCCCCAGCAAGATATCGTTGCCTGCCTTAAAGGCCTCAAGAGCAACGGAGCTCCCTTCGGGAACCTGAGCCCCCCGCATCTCGAGCGCATCCGTGATGACGAGCCCTTTGAATCGGATACCTTGACGTAGCAAATCGGTGGTGATAGGTCTACTTAGTGAGGCGGGGCGTCCTGTGGTATCATAGGCGGGTACTCGCAGATGAGCCGTCATGACACCACCGAGCCCTGCATCTCGATAGGCTCGGAAGGGGTAAAGTTCGACCCGCTGCATTCGCTCACGTGAGGCGGAGACTGTTGGGAGCGTCTTGTGTGAATCCTCGGAGGTGTCTCCGTGTCCTGGGAAGTGCTTGGCGACGGATAGGACTCCGCCTGACTCCAAGCCCTGCCCATAAGCTACGGCACAGCGTGCGACCAAATCTGGGTTGTCACCGAAGCTACGTGTCCCGATGACTGGGTTCTTGGGGTTGATATTCACATCTACTACGGGTGCGAAGTTGATATGAATACCCATCAGTTGGCATTGGCGAGCTACCTCAGCACCATAGGCTTTGATGAGCTCCATATCGCCAGTTGTGCCCAGCCCTTTACTGCGAGGATAGCGTGGTGCATCCTTGAGTCGCATGTAGAGCCCCCATTCGCCGTCGAGGGCAATCAGGAGGGGAATTCGACTACTTGCTTGCAGACTCTGGGTGAGATCTCGCTGATCTGAGAGG
>CAKMOP010000245.1 GCA_927910985.1 uncultured Porphyromonas sp.
CCCCACCTATTGGGATGGCGCTGGTGTCGCTTACCGCAACATTAAGGACAATAAGTTCTCGAACATCACCGAAGATATGCTGGCACACTAAGCTCGCTGTATCTTCGATACCCGAATGATTGAGCCCTCGCCTCTCTCCTCCTGTAGGAGAAGGGCGAGGGCTTGCTCTTTTCCCTCCTTACTTGCCTTTCTGTCTATGCCTTCTCCCTCGGTAGCTACGGAGCTGACCTACTCCATAGCGCTTTCCTTAGCCAAATATATCGGGCCACGCTCTGCCATTGAGCTACTCGAAGCAGTAGGCTCCGCCACTGCTCTCTTTACGGATGCAGAGCTTCGAGCTCGTGTGCTTCCTCGTCTCCCTCAGCGTATTGCTCAGCAATTAGCCTCATCTTCTTTGGTCGAAGAGGCACTGCGTATCGAGCAAGAATGTATACAGGAAGGGATTCGTCCACTCTTCTTTCTCTGTGAAGATTACCCAGCAGCACTCCGTGAGATAGCCGTTCCTCCGATGGTCTTGTATATACGCGGGGTGTATGATAGCTGGGAAAATCGTGGGCATATCAGCATTGTCGGTACACGCCGAGCTTCCGAGTATGGGCAAAAGCTCACGCGTCAGATCGTGAAGGAGCTGGCGGAGATGTATCCCCCTTTGACCATTGTCAGCGGCTTAGCGTATGGGGTAGATATACGAGCTCACGAGGCAGCTTTGGCTGAAGGGCTCCCGACGGTGGCGGTGCTGGCTCACGGCTTGGGATACACTTTATCCGATGCGCATAGACGAATGGCCGAGGATATACTACGTGATGGCGGTGCGTGGGTAAGCGAATATCCCCCTGGCGTGAAGCCCTATCGTCAGGCTTTTGTCGCACGCAATCGCATCATCGCTGGGCTGAGTGCTGCGACGATTGTCGTCGAGGCTGGCGAGCGAAGTGGATCGCTTTCGACAGCGAGCTATGCCCTTGAGTCGGGGCGTGAAGTCTTTGCCTGCCCTGGTCGCTTGACGGATCCGCTGAGTATAGGTTGTCACAAGCTCATAGAGGAGCAGCGTGCGCATCTCTATCTTGGAGCCACATCCCTGG
Source organism: uncultured Porphyromonas sp. (assembly GCA_927910985.1). Taxonomy (GTDB): domain Bacteria; phylum Bacteroidota; class Bacteroidia; order Bacteroidales; family Porphyromonadaceae; genus Porphyromonas. Next base: position 1,080 of record CAKMOP010000245.1, read on the forward strand.
GCAGAGAGTTGGGCTGGGATGCTTTGGCTGATAGTAGTGACGCTTGCACTTCTGGTGCTACACTGTCGGAGAAGCAGCTGCCCGCATCTCCTATGCGGGAATATCCTCCGCATCCCTTGCTGAGCTTACTTGCCGAGCAGGGGACGCTGTCGGTAGATGAGCTAGCTCGCCTTTCGGGGGAGGACTTGATGACAGTACGGACTGAGCTCTTTGACTTGGAGCTGGATGGATGGGTGCAGGCTCGAGCAGGAGGATGCTATGCGCTCCTCTGAAAGTGCCTGCAAGAAGAGAAAGCCCCCGAAGGTTATCCTGCTGGATACCTTCGGGGGCTTTGCTTATGGTGGAAGTCGGTTTACTTACCGAAGCTCCATTTAAGTGCGAGCGTAGGAGCTACGATCCACTGTGGCGCATCGATATTCTTCGAGATGCGCACCTCGGTACCTACGCTGAGATTGAAGTCGGGAGCGACTCCAGGTACCTTGTTAAGGTTGCACCAAAATTGGGGTTGGGACATGAACTTGAAGTCCGTACCCCATCCTGGGCGTGGATCCTTTTGATGCCACCAGCTGAAGAAGCCCGTTGCGGTGATGAGACCATCGCCAGGAGCAAATTTCCAGACCCCGCAGAGCTCATAGTTATGAGGCTGGTTGATACCGTGGATGTACTTATAGAGTGGTGTCAGGCTCAGCATCGTACGGCGCTGAGGGCTCAGATAAGTATAGGTGATCCCCGTCATATAGGCATCGGGAAGTGAAATAGCAGCTGATCCGAGGGGCTTGGGTGCATTGGCATTAATAAAACGCAGACCACCGTCATAGCGTACGTGCCAAGAGAGAGGACCCTGCCAGAAGCGGAGGTTGCGCATGAATTTCCAGTTGGCACTCACAGCACCTTGCTGGAGGAAGGTCATATCGACAAAGTAGAAGGTGTCGCCGAAGCGGTCACGACTCTGCTGCTCGACCGTCATGGTCATCGCTGCGCGGTCGCGCTGGACATTGGGATAGAGGTTGCGTCCAAGGTCATAATGCAGCTGGATATTCTGTCCCATGGCAGGAGCTGCAAAGAGTGAGAGACTCGAAAGGACAAGAGCCCGAAGGCTGGGACGTAAGATTTGTTTCATCTACTGATAGAATCTACTTAGTATGAATCAACAGTCTTGAATATTTGTCAGCGAAAGTACGAAAACTAACTGGATCAAGGTCGGGTATAGAGCTGAGCGCTTGCTAATCGGTAGTAGGAGTCCCTTATTGACGAGGTTTACTTTGCCTGCTTGAGAGGAGTAAAGGGGGGCTGCGTGAGGTGGTACGCTGAGGCTATATTGCTCGCTCATTCAAGCAATATAGCTCGGAGCTTCGACCAATATAGGTGCGCAAGCAAACCTATATTGGTCCGTTCGTAGAGCAATATAGGTTCGATCTACGACCTATATAGATCACTATTTCTGTCTGGTGGGGAGCTAATGATTCCACTCAAAGGATTGGGAAAGGTTCTTGCAGATATGCGATAGAGATCCATTGGAGGAAGCGTAGACTACAGAGGTAGCAGGCTGACGGAGAGCGGAAGCAATCGTATTACTCCTTTGTGGGCGAGCTGTCAGTACAGGGGCGAATAAAAGTGACGCACCGTAGGGGGAGCTTCTGACGTGTTTTG
>CAKMOP010000246.1 GCA_927910985.1 uncultured Porphyromonas sp.
CCATAGCTTATACAGCGAGCGCGCTTAATTGCCCCATTTACCAGCCGAGGAAAGGCTGCTTTCCATCCGATGGAAAGGTAACTTTCCATAGCTGGAGCGAGCACGTTCCACCTCAGGAGAAGAGACTAAGACAAGGGCGAAGATGGCACGATTCATCCTGCGACAGGACAGGCTAACTCACAATTATTTCGTATGTTTGCCCGCAAATCAATACAAGCATCGATATGATACACTCAATGACTGGCTTCGGGAAGGCCTCGGCTCGCTTCGGAAGCCGTACCATCACCGTCGCTATCAAGTCCCTCAATAGCAAGCAAGCTGACCTATCGGCACGTATCGCTTCGGCCTACCGCGAAGGGGAGTTAGAGCTGCGTTCGCTCATCACCGACCGCCTCCAGCGCGGTAAGATCGACCTGACCATCACGATGGAAGATGATGCCCTCGAAGGCAACACCACCCCCATCAACAAAGAAGCACTCCTCGGCTATATCCACCAGCTCCAAGCCCTACGCTCCGAATCAGGGATGGACTTCCCCATTGACCCCGTGGCTCTTCTTCGCCTGCCAGGCGTGATGGAGAGCGAAGGCAACCGCACCACCGAGGTGATTAGCAAGGAGGAATGGGCGGTCGTCCGCGCGACGACCCTTCAGGCTGTCGAAGAGCTCCAAGCCTTCCGCCTGCAGGAAGGAGCGATGCTCCACGAGGTCTGCGCCTCACGCATCGCCAAGATCGGTGCCTTGCTCCAAGAGATTACCTTCCCTGAAGGGGAGCGCATCGCCGCCATCCGCCAGCGACTCGAAGAGGGCTTAGCGAAGATCGCCCCTCAAGGTGGATACGACACTTCACGCCTCGAGCAGGAGATGATTTACTACATCGAGAAGCTCGACATCAACGAGGAGAAGGCGCGTCTGGCACATCACCTCAGCTACTTCACTGAAGTCCTCGATGCCGACCAACCTGGACAAGGAAAGACCTTAGGCTTCATCGCACAGGAGATCGGGCGCGAAATCAATACGATGGGCTCGAAGAGCAACCAAGCTGATATGCAGCAGATCGTCGTCAAGATGAAGGACGAGCTGGAGCAGATCAAGGAGCAGGTACTCAACATCCTCTAAGCGCAGCCCCGTCTTGCCCGTATCAAACGGGCACAGAAAAGCCACGAGCTTCAGCCCCACTCGTAGTGGAAGGCTGAAGCTCGTGGCTTATTAACTCGTGCGACACATCAAGTGCCAGCACACCGAAGCAATCGACTTGCTTAGAAGTGACGCTCTACGGGCTCTACTTCTGGGAGCTGGAAGTCTACGAAGCACAGGCCAGCAAGGGCCGTACCATAGCGCTTCTCGATGGTAATCCCTTCGGTGACGAAGTTGAGTTCACCGAGATAGAAGTGAGAATAAGTCTTCTGATGCAGGTCGTTGATGACGCGAATCAGACGCGCTTCAAGCTCCTCGATGCGATAGCGACCGCTGACTTCGCAGACCAGACCACCGACCTTTTGGTCGAAGTTCTCGTCAGCGTACATCCACGCATAGACAATCCCAGCAGAGACGAACTCATCTTGCTGACCGTGCGAGACGGCAAGAATCGTCTTCAGCTCAGAGCCGAAGGGGGGCAAATCAATCTCATCCATTGAGGCAATGTGCGCCGTAGCGGGCAGCACAGACGAGTAGACCATAATGTTGAAGTCTGAGATACCCGCATCGTACAGAGCCATATGATATGACCCAGCGTGCAGCTCTAAGTCTGATTCACCGCTACCCTTCGTCACGAAGAAGGTATGGGGGGATGAGATTCCCTACGTACTTACTCATTTAATTCTCCTTATAAATCTATGATTGTTAATGCTATTTGCTCACTGAATCATCCACATACGTACTGCGCACGCGTGGATGAAGGCTTACAAAGGTACACTATTTTTAAGAACTTTAGCTTTCACTACGACCGAGCTCTCCACTTGCACATCCCATCCCAAGTGCAGGAAGATCTCGCACTTCCGACGATACGCAAGCCCCTCCCTCTCGCATCGACGCGACACATCTCGTGGCGTAGAGTACACTTATCTGAAAGATAGACACGCTCATCCATTGCACGCATCAGGGACTTTTGCGCAATTTTTCGTAGCTTTGTCACTACTTTTGAGGCGGAAGTGCCCAGCAAAAGACACCATAATAATATAGATACGGATACAGAGACGACTACGAATGGCTACCATTGTCAAGACTAAAGACCTAATGATTGAGGTCGCTCGGCAACTCTTCGCTCGGGTTGGGTTTACCAACACGACTATGAACGACATCGCCGATGCGTCGAACAAGGGCCGTCGTACGCTCTACACTTACTTCCGCAACAAGGATGAGATCTTCCACGCCGTCATCGAGCGCGAGCTCGAGCGACTATGGCACGACCTCGAGCTCATCCGTCGCCTCCCCGCCACACCCGAGGAAAAGATACTCACCTTGCTCCTGACGCATCTCGACAAAATCAAGGACTTGGTCCTACGCAATGGCTCACTGCGTGCTGAATTCTTCCGAGATATTTGGCTCGTAGAGAACTCCCGATCGGCCTTCGACGAGAAGGAAATACAGCAGCTGCAGGATCTACTCGAGGAAGGGAAGCAAAGTGGACTCTTCCACGTCCCCAACACACGTCTCACCGCCTACCTACTTCAAAACATCGTCAAGGGGATGGAAGTCCCCTTCATCAGCGGTGCTTACCGCTCCAAAGGTACGGTCGAGGAAATTCGTACCGCCGTGCGTCACCTCCTCCTCTTCGGTC
>CAKMOP010000247.1 GCA_927910985.1 uncultured Porphyromonas sp.
CCTTCTTACCGAGGCGACCTTCCAAGGCTTCGCTGAAGCGCGCCCCTGGGATGACGGTCACGTAGCCCGTTTCCTTGGCTTCCGAACCTGTAAGGGCGATCGTGCGGGAGAAGTCAGCCTTACCCGTCTTGAGGAAGCGACCAATCACGAGCAGGTCACTGGCCTTGAGCGTCCAGACCGTTTCCTCCTTGTTGATAGGAGCGGTGTGATTGATCAGTGTGCCGACCAGACCAGCGGGGTGAGGTCCACGCACTTCGACACGCTCGACGCCAGCGACGCCCGTCAGTTCGCCCGCAGCGACACCGAGGTAGACCTTACCAGAGGTAAGCTTCGTCAGTGCCGTCAGAGCCAGCTGCAGCTCATCTTCGCGCCCCTGAGCCAGATAGCTGAAGTTAGGCGCAAGCGGAGCGGTGAAGTTTGCCGTGACGAAGATGTCACGAGGCTCAGTAGTGGGATTAGCCAGGCGGTCGTAGGGACGCTGCTTGAAGAAGCTGAACATACCACTCTCCAAGAGGAGAGCCAGCACCTCAGCGCGCTGCATCTTCTCTACCCCTGCCGTGGCAAAGGACTTATATTCGGTCGTTGCGTCGGGGCGCACTTCGACACTCAGCACCTTGCGCTTAGCACCGCGGTGAATCGCGACGACCTCACCACTGACGGGAGAGGTCAGGCGCAGCTCAGGCGCAGCCTTGTGGTACATCAGGGCATCGCCCGCCAGTACCTTGTCGCCTGGGTGAACGATCACTTTAGGGACGAAGCCGATGTAATCATCGGGGACGACGGCATAGCTCTCCGTGCGCTTGGCAGCTGCGAGTAGCGTCTCTGCGGCCTTTCCCTTCAGATTCAGCGTGAGGCCCTTCTTTATCGTGATAATGTTCGGCATAACACGTGATTGGATGATTTGTTTAGTGAAATTATTTGGCTACAAAAGTACACAATCTTTGCCACACTCTACCTATAATAAGGGAGGTAATTCTCCATTTTATCCCCACAATCAGCGAAGGAAGTCTCTACCCCGCCCTAAGATATGACCGTCTGATCTCCTTCGCGCGCGCGAACAATTACTATAAGACGACCCGTTTAGAGCAGTCGTTTTACCTTCGCTTTTAGGACGTAGTCACCTTCTCCTCCCAGAGAAGTCCGCCTCTAATTCATCACGCACAGCCTCCCCCTTCCTGAAAGGAAGCATAGCACAGCGCTGACGGAGCGAAAAAAGCAATATTGCTTTGCGGACGAACCTATATTGCTCCGCGCCTCAAGCTATATAGGTTTGTTTCCCGAGCTATATTGGTCGGCTCACGGAGCAATATAGGTTTAGTCACCGAACTCTATTTCACTCCAGCACCCCGACCTATTGGCAAGGATATTCCCTCGGAGATAAGCGCACCGACCTCCCAAACCAGCCCCAAAGACCTACCTACATATATGTATTTTTCTCACTAAAAGACCATACCTCCACTTACTCACCTCTACCAAGAAACGACATAAACTCCTATCAAACAATATATTTACATCGATATACCTATAAATATGTATATCTATAAGAGTTTCAACAAATGCACTGGAAGCCTTTATCTTTTGTTCCCGATTTCAAGGCAGAGAGGCCCTGTTATTCACCCATCAATCATCCACTAATTCTAACCTCCAACATCTCAGCAATGAAGATTCAGAAAGCAGTCCTTATCTGCAGTCTCGCGACAGCTGGACTACTATTCGTTTCCTGCAAAAAAGATACACCCAAGCAAGAGCAGAAGACGACAGTGCAAGAACAGAAGGCTACCCAGCTTGCCCCAGGCGAGGTGCGTGTAGACTTTATCCAAGCCGGCAACTTAGAAACAATACTCAAGGATACAGACCGAGAAAAGCTCACTAAGCTGGTTGTCAGCTCTGGGATGCTCAACCAAGTAGACCTGGACTACATCACCAAGAGTCTTAAGATCCAAGAGCTTGACCTCACATCGGCTACGCTCAGCCTGAAGGATGACGAAAAAGGATTCTACAACAACAGCACACTCAAGAAGATTATCGCGCCTGCTAATCTTGAGAAAACGCAACAAGCTTGGTTCTCAAACACGCTGGCGACTGAGTTCATCTTCCCAGGAGACAAGCTACACTTCTTTGGCGGTGCTTCTTACAACGAGAAGCTCAAGAGTATTATCCTTCCTAACTCAGTGGAAGAGCTCGGAGCAAAAGCTTTTGAGGGTGGCAACTTTGAGACTATAACATTGTCCTCTAAGCTCAAGACTATCCCAGCTGAGACCTTCAAGAGCTGCCGTAACCTGACCAAGATCACCATCCCAGCCAGTATTACCGAAGTTGGTAGCTTAGCCTTCAAAGGTTGCAATAAGCTCAAGAGTATCATCTTCCTATGCCCCGCTCCTAAGTTCTCAACTAACTCTGATGAGGAAAATGCATTCACTGACTATAACTATTCGGAGATCGAGCCCACAATCATTGTCCCAAAGGACACTAAGGCTAACTATCTCAAAGCGCTTGGCATAGGGCCAAGAGGTCAACTTGCCAAGCTCATCACCGAAGCTGAATAATTGACCCAAACCCACTATTCATCCTAACCTATTCATCCTCGACACCCTCTCCAGTACCCTGCTACTGGAGAGGGATATGTTACATACAAACAGGCGGTTTGCCCTACACTCGCATATTCAATCTATGAACTACAAGAAGCTTATAGCCCTCTGTGGCATCGCTCTCATAGCAGGTGGCACACTCTCATCCTGCCACAAGGATACCCCAAAGAAAGACAAGCACACCCATACGGATGGGAAGACTGGAGCGACATCCTCGCACCAACAAGGCCCCGTCGCACCGACACTTCCCAACCCCAACGAAAAGCTCCCTGCACTGCGCGAAGGGGAGGTACGTGTCGCAGTACCCAAAGCTGGAGGCTTAGAAGCAGCCCTCAAGGGACAAGACCTAAGTAAGATGCGCATCCTCCTGCTGACTTCGGGGGCAATCAACCAAGACGACTGCGACTTCATCCGCTACAAGGCTAAGAACCTCGAGGAGTTGGACCTAAGCCGTGTCGCCTTCGGAGTCCTCGATGATGAGTACGGGCTTAAGG
>CAKMOP010000248.1 GCA_927910985.1 uncultured Porphyromonas sp.
ATGCTGTTGCGTGGCGTTTTTTTGCTGTGAGGAAGTGAGCTTCACCGTAAAGAGCCGACTTCTATCAGTCCTCCCCTCTCGAGACGTTCATCTTAAAGCGAAGCTCGCCCACGCTTTCTGTGTAAAGAGCGTGGGGCGAGCTTTTAGTTGATGGAGATAGTTTCTTACTTCTTGCGAGTGAAGATTATAGTCTTATCCTCTTCCCCTTCACTGGATGCTACGCCCGTAAGCTTTTGCTTTGCTTCATCCATAGTGAGGATGAGCTTTGCTTTCTCCTGTTTCCCTGTTTCTTTGTCTACGACTATGGAAGTCGCTGTGGCGACTAACCCGGTGTAGGTATAGGTGGCTTCTATCTTGTCTGGTTGGCTACTCTCCTTGATGGAGCCATCTTTTTTCGTGACTTTATAGCTGTGCTGGTATACCAAGTGGGTCTCATCAAGGAAGTGAACTTCCTGTGTAATTTACTTCGCTTTCACCTTGCTCATCAGTTGCGGATTGAATGTATTCCCATTGAGTTCCTGCGAATGGATTGTTTGAAGCGGTCTTGGGGGTGTCCTTCTTACCGCAGGAGGTGAGACCAAGGAGCATAACTCCGAGGACCGTGAAGATGTACTTTAGTTTCATACTGCTTGTTGTTATTGTTCTGTTAATGTATTGTGGAACTTTCACAAATGTAGGGGTTTTCTTCTGAATTATAGATGTCTTCTCGGGGAACTTTGCTGGTGGAATGTGCCGTTTGCCGATGAGGTAGCACTGATTTCCTGCGATGAGGCAGGGAAAATCAGGAGCTCGCTCCTCCGACCTATATAGGTTGCAGAGAAAAGCACTATTGCTTGCTCTCGTGACCAATATTGCTCTTCGTGTCGACCTATATTGCTTCGCACGCCGAGCAATATAGGTTGGTGGCACCGCCTTATATTGCTCGTGATGACGTGCTCAGTAGCTGTCCTCTTGGAGTGCCTTAAGTCTCGTGCATGTAGTCAGCTCAGAGGTGGGCTGTTTACGTCTGTTTGTGGGGCTATCCTGTGGGGATGTCGCTCTCTCGTTTGTGAAAGTGTCTGGTGCATAGCGGCTTCCTTAATAAAATTATTAAGGGTGAGGGTGTTGTAGTTTAAGGAAGTCTGTTTATATTTGTTCGGAGAGAATATGGAACAACTCGCCCGATCTTCCCTCCCTGAGGGTCGCATCTTATCGGTGGGTCTTGTATAACGAATCAGACGCATAGGATGGACAAGTACAGCTTATCCTCCCGACCTTCCCCAAGCCCAGTCACAGGCTCACCCAGTGGGTCTCCTCCCGCTCTGTGCCTTGTCTGATGGTGTGCCTTAGCGCCGTACTATACTACCACTAACACAATACGAACTACTACGATGGACCTACTTCAGCTCGTCAAAGGGATTCAATGAAATCCTATGGAACAACTTCCTTATGTACGTACTCCTCGGGGTCGGCATCTTCTACACCATCTACCTTGGTGTGCCTCAGATTCGTCATTTCTCTTTGGCGATGAAATACAGCTTTGGCTCGATCTTCAAGAAGAAAGAGACGGACAAAGCGGGCAACAGTAAAACAAATTCCTTCCAGGCACTTGCTACGGCTGTCGCCGCTCAAGTAGGTACGGGCAATATAGCTGGCGTAGCTACAGCTGTCGCTATGGGCGGGACAGGCTCTGTCTTCTGGATGTGGATCTCTGCCTTGCTCGGGATGAGTACTATCTTCTCCGAAGCGGTGCTGTCCCAGAAATATCGAGATATGCGCGATGGCCAAGTCGTCGGAGGTCCTGCCTACTACATCAGTCGCGGACTCAAGAGCCGCGTGCTGGCCATCATCTTCTCGATTCTGCTCATCGTCGCCTTAGGCTTCATCGGCTGTATGGTGCAGGCTAATTCCATTTCTTTAGGTTTGGCGAACGCCTTCGGGATGAAGGAGTGGGTCAGCGGTATCTTGATCGCTGTGCTCGTGGCTGTCGTCATCGTCGGTGGGCAACAGCGAGTCACGGCCATCGCGGAGCTGGTCGTGCCCTTTATGGCTCTGGCTTATATCATCGGTGCTATTGTCATCCTCTTTATCTATTCGGATCAGATCTCTCCCGTCTTCCAGTCGATCCTCGATAGTGCCTTCTCGACCAAGGCCGCTGCTGGTGGGGCTGCTGGTGCAACGATGAAGTACGCGATCCGCTACGGTATCTCCCGTGGTCTTTTCTCCAATGAGGCGGGTATGGGCTCGACGCCGCACGCCCATGCTCTGGCTGAGGTGAAGGATCCATCTATCCAAGGCTTCGTGGCGATGTCGGGAGTCTTCGTCGACCTGCTCATCTGCTCAGCGACAGCACTCATTATCCTTCTGACCGGTGCTTATGCTACTCCGGGACTTATCTCCGTGGGGATCACGCAGCGCGCCTTCGAAGTGACCTTCGGACAAGCTGGTGTAGCCTTCTTAGCGATCAGCCTTTTGGTCTTTGCCTTCACTACTATTATTGGCTGGTATGTCTTTGGAGAGATGAACATACGCTACCTCTTCAATCAGAAGGCGGTCTATGTCTTCCGCGCGATCGTCATCTGTTGCGTCTCGGAGCAACTATCTTCCAGGCGAACCTGATCTGGGAGCTGGCCGATACCTTCAATGGGCTGATGGTCATCCCGAACGTCATTGCGCTGATCTTCTTAGCTCCTCAGGTGCGTAAGATTTACAAGCGCTTCCTGCAGCGACGCAAGACGGAGAAGCTATAAGCAGGAGCCACGTCCCTCCCTTGGCTCTTTGGCGGTAGTCCGCCTAAGCAAGACGCCCCCACAGCTTGAGT
>CAKMOP010000249.1 GCA_927910985.1 uncultured Porphyromonas sp.
TCGTCACGACCTCTGGAGTGAGGAGTACTGCCGAGATGATTTGTAGCGCCTCATTCTTTGCGCCTTGGGGGCGGATGCTACCTTGTAGCGAGTAGCCGCCTTCAATAACGTAGGATGCCATATAGAGTGTAAGTGGTGGTGTCGGGAGTGGGAGCTTGTATTATTTCTTCTTTACCTTCTTGCTCTTCAGAGGTTTCTGGAGCTTACCAGGCTTATCGATTGTGTTGGGATTGATGTTGAGCTTGCAGTTCTCAGGCGTGAGGAGGATCTGTCCATCGGAGAGCTCGAAGAGATCTTTGAAGATCTTGAGGTCTTCGACGACGCCTTGATTCCACGTCATATAGTCGCGCTTCATCTGCAGAGCGATGAAATACTCTGCAGCAGCACGCTCTGGCCCAACCTCCATAGCGCACACACGCTGAATCATTCCTTCGATGAAGTGACCATAGTAGCGGTACTTGATGAAGTGACCAGGGTATTCAGGCTTCTGGGTCTTATGCTGAATAGCCTCCTTTGTAATGGTTCCTTCGGGAGTATCTATATCCAGCTCAAAATCCGCCATAATAGCAAGATGATCCCAGTAGATGGTCTCGCTATCAAGGGCAGCACCCTTTTCTGGTACAATAGCCTCCATGGAGCGGATAATGCTGCGTGCGCAGGCATTACGCTCCTCACGATCTGTGATTGTCTTGCAGTGGGCGACATATTCTGGATATGGCGACCGTACTCGGGAAGAATTATAGTAGGTAGCTGATTATTATATTCCATAGAGCTGAAACTATTTCAGACGAGCCTTAATAGCTTCTGTTTCCGCTTCGAATCCAGGCTTTTCCAGCAGGGCAAACATATTCTTCTTGTAGGCCTCTACCCCTGGTTGGTTGAAGGGATTTACCTCAAGCATATAGCCACTAATACCTACTGCCTTCTCGAAGAAGTAGAAGAGCTGTCCGATGTAGTAAGCATCGAGCTTAGGGAGTACGATGCGAATGTTTGGGACACCTCCGTCGATGTGAGCCACACGTACACCGAGTTCAGCCATCTTGTTGACCTCATCGACACGCTTACCTGCTAAGTAGTTTAGGCCATCAAGGTTGGCTTCATCTGACTTGATGCGTAGGGTGGTGTCGGGCTCAGCGATACTGACAATGGTCTCGAAGATTGAGCGTTCGCCTTCCTGGATCCACTGACCCATCGAGTGAAGGTCTGCAGAGAAGTCTACCGAGGCGTTGAAAATCCCCTTGTGATCCTTGCCTTCGCTCTCGCCATAGAGCTGCTTCCACCACTCTCCGATGTAGTGCAGACGTGGGTGGAAGTTACCGAGAATCTCGATCTTCTTACCGGCTTGGTAGAGGCTGTTGCGTGCTGCAGCATACTGCGCAGAAAGGTTCTGAGCAAAGGGTACGGACTCGTCTACAAGCGCCTTCATATCACGAGCACCACGAACCAGCTCGCGGATGTCGAAGCCTGCTACTGCGATAGGCAGGAGTCCACGGGGGTAAGGACAGAGAAGCGACCGCCGATATCATCTGGAATGATAAAGGTCTTGTAGCCTTCCTTATCAGCAAGGGTGCGAAGTGCCCCACGAGCCTTGTCCGTGACAGCAATGATACGCTGGCGTGCTTCTTCGCGCCCTACTTGCTCCTCTAAGAGAGCCTTGAGGATACGGAAAGCTATGGCTGGCTCTGTGGTCGTGCCACTCTTAGAGATATTGATGAGACCAAAGCGCTTATCCTTGAGGAAGGCGACCAGCTCACTAAGGTAGTCTTCGCCAATATTGTGACCGGCGAAAATAATTTGTGGTGCAGCGTGCTTCGTCTGGTAGGCTTCGAAGGTAGGCGTGAGTGCTTCGATGACGGCACGTGCCCCGAGGTAGCTACCGCCGATACCTATACTCACTACATAGTCGCAGCATTGCTGTAGATCACGAGCTGCGTCTTCGATAGCAGAAAGATCTTCTTCGCTTATTTCAGTAGGTAGGTTGATCCAGCCCAAGAAGTCATTTCCCAGTCCTGTACCAGCGTGGAGTTGCTGTTGATATTGGTTGCTCTTAGCTTCCCAAGCCTTAACGCTCTCGGGGGTAACTGCGGTGTAGATACCAGAGATATCTAATGTAAGCGTCTTCATTATCTCTATATTTATATTGTATTCATCAGGTGTGGTGACGAGTGGCTTTGTCCTCAGCTCACTCTCTCTCCTTATAGCTGTTCCCTTACAGTAAGTAGGTAGAGGGAAACATATTTGTGCAAAGATATGAAAAAGCCACTATACTATTGAGTTGCGCATCCCATTTCCTTCTGCAATCAGACCACCTTATGAGCTTGTCTCACGGACTCGTCTCATAAGGTGGTCTGCGCCATCGGATGATGTACGTGGGGAAAGTGACTAAGCTACACCTTTATTTATTACAGGTAGCGACGTATGCTTTGCTTCGGAGTCTTCTCAAAAGGGCTCAGTACGGATTTTGCTCGAAGCGCTGAATCTTCTCATAGCTTCCGACCAATTCGTTGAGCGAGGATCTCTGTGCTTGGATCGTCTCCCAGGCTTCTTCGAGCGTCAATCCGGCTTGTTCGATGAGCTGTATATTCGGGACAATGAGTGCCTCGAGTTTCCCTTCGCGCATCAAGACCAGGCTTTCTTGTACGTAGGGGAGCATACCGATTTTAGCTTCCAGTTCTTCAGGATAGATATTCTGTCCATTGCTACCCAAGAGCATTGCCTTCGAGCGACCTCGGATGTAGAGGAAGAGGTCTTTATCCATCGTTCCCAAGTCACCCGTGCGAAGCCAGCCGTCTTCGGTGAAGAGGTTCTTTGTTTGCTCTGGACTCTTGAAGTACCCCATACATACATTCTCTCCACGTACCTGAATCTCTCCGATTTCAGAGCCGGTCTGTGTCGTGTCGTGCTCTTCGCTGAGTGGGGAGATGCGGGCTTCCATATAAGGAGTTAGCACCTGGCCACAGGAGCGGAGACGCCAGTCTTTGGCTTTAGTGAAAGAAATTAATGGAGCACATTCGGTCATACCATAGCCTACGGTGATGGGGAAGCCAATGCGCTTCAGGAATTCGCCCACTTCAGGATTAAGGGCTGCTCCACCGACGATGACCTGACGGAATGCACCGCCAAGGCCTTCCGTGAGTTGCTCGCGAATCTTGCGGTAGACGATATTGCGTAGGAGGGGAAGCGAGAGCATAAAGCGCACCTTCTTACTATTCAGTATAGGCTGGAGCGTGTTTTGATAAATCTTCTCCAAGACTAAGGGGACGGATATGACGACGGTGGGGCGAACCTTCTTGAAGGCAATACCGAGAATCTTAGGAGAAGGCACCTTGCCGAGTACGACAACGTGTGTACCCGAAGCCATAGCTAAGAAGAGATTAATCATACAGCTATAGACGTGAGCCATAGGGAGGAAGCACAGTAGAGTCTCCTTGCTACGGATGATTTCTCGCTCGATACAGAAGACAAGATTCCCTGCAAAATTATTCCCCCGAGAGCATCACCCCCTTGCTAAATCCTGTTGTCCCCGAGGTATAGTTAAGTACGAGTAGCTCGTCATTCGGGATCTTATAATAATGTATATCCTCAGGGGACATCCCTTGGGGATATTGGTCCTTATGACTGGCCTTTGCATCTGCGATCTGTTGCTCTGCTGCAGATCGACTATGCAGGATATTCCCCTCTTGGAAGTCCAATATCGTCGTGACCAAAGGTATCCCTTCAGGACTCATCGGACTCCAAAGAGCGGAGTTGATAGCTAAGAGCTTGGCTTCCGAATGATCTATTATCTGCATCGCATCAGCGGGAGGAAAGTCCTGCAAGATGGGCACAATAACAGCTCCGTAGGTGATGACAGCAATGAAGAAGATCGCCCATTCGGCAGAATCCTTACCCATAAGAGCCACCTTATCGCCGTGCTGGATACCTTGACTGCGGAAGAACCGGTGCCATTCATCGATGGCTTCTACCATTTGTCCGTAGGTGTAGCTACGTCCCTCATAGTTGGACATAGCTGGCAAATCCCAGTGCTTCTTAAAGCTATCTTCAAAGAAGGAGATAATGTTCTTTTCTATCATTTTGTGCGTAGGGGAGTCCCCAGTTCCTGATTAACCTTATGGCAAAGATAGGGCTTTTTGCTTTCAGTTGCACATTTATCTGTATTGTGAGCAGAAAACACGTAGCCCTCCTCATCTCTGCAGAGCAGTATGACGAGGAGGGCTACACTGAAGAGGGGGAGAATGGATAGCCTTTGTCCTTTATAGACGATAGCTGAAGCCGAAGCTCAGCAGTTCATTGTACTGGAGGTGTTTATTCCATCCGCTTGCTGGACTTACAGCGTCGTCAAAGCGCAGATTGAGGTTGAAGCGCGTCGAGAAGAAGCGTGTCAGGGCCATATCCAAGGTGTTTTCCCATTCAGCTTCGACTTGATGGTAAGAGGTGTTGAAGTAGAGGCGCGAACTCCAGGTCAGGTTCATATTGACTCTCCACTGCCAGTTGGCTCTTACTGTCGAACCGATACGCTGATACCAGGGCTTATCAAGGCTAAGCCCGTGACGGGCTAAGTCGATAGCTTTATTGGTGGTTGCTCGGAAGGTGTAGGAGAGGGGAGCGACGTTGACTGAGAGATCAAAGGCACGCCCATAGATCTTCTTGGACTTCATCGAATAGTCCAGCTTCAGCCCCAACCCAACGTTAAGGGTATATGGCGCGAGGAGATCGGACTGAAGGCTGTACTTGTTCTCTTGGTACGAACGAAGTAGCTGCGTGCGTAGCTCTGCATCGATGGTATAGTAAACAGCATCCCAAGCCTTCACACCATAGTTGGAGCGTAGGCGGAGCAGGTCGTCTGCTATGCGATAGCGATGGACGCTGTCCTTCTCGGCATTATAGACACTGAGCTTACTCTCTATCTCATTCGTCCATTGTACGCGCTCGGTGACGTAGCGCAGCCCGAAGTAGTTCCTCATATACAGGTTGAGGTTCGAGGCTCCACCCTTATACCAGTTGTCAGATACGTGGTTTTGAGAGAACTGTATCGAGCTCTCCAGCGAAGGAATCCAATGTCGCTGACGTAGGGCAGAATAGGTTATCTCTTGAGGTAGTTGAATCCCTTGAGTCAAGGTCTCACGAGTATAGTCAGATAGCGCGCGCTCAGCTACGGCTCCACTGGGTCGCGTTAGACGCAGACTCTTAGGTAGCTTCGGTTGCTTTTGTTCGGAAAAGCCACCTACTCCTATAGGAGATGCTGCGAACATACGCTGGCGCAAGCCATAGCTGGTATCCTCGAGCCCCTTGACGGAAAGCGATAGATGCTCAAGACCCTGACTTGAAACGGTCGGATAAAGATCGAGATTAGGTGTAGCAAGCCTTAGCCCCGCCCCCAGCGTAGAGAGGTGCTTTGAGAGGAAGAC
>CAKMOP010000250.1 GCA_927910985.1 uncultured Porphyromonas sp.
CTGTCAATGAGAGAAATAGTACTCAAGGGGCTTACCTTCGTGCCCTATATTGATGCCAAGACAATCGGTCAAGCCGTCAAGAAGCTCGGGGAACGCCTACGAGATGACTTCAAAGACCGCGATCCACTCTTTGTCTGCATTATGAACGGCTCATTTATGTTCGCCTCTGAGCTTATGTATGCCATCGACGAGGACTTTGAGGTCGCCTTCGCTCGCTACAGCAGCTACCAGGGGACGAAGAGCACGTTTGAGCTCAAGGAGGTAATGCCTGTCACCCAATCCCTCGAAGGACGTGTCGTGGTCATCGTCGAAGATCTCATCGATACAGGCTTCACGATGTATAATCTACAGAAGCACTTCTACTCACTTGGAGCCAAGGAAGTGCATATAGCCGCTATGCTCTCCAAGCCTGAAGCCCTGCAGTGCGATATCCACACCGACTATGTGGCGATGGAGATTGAGAATAAGTTCATCCTCGGTCACGGCCTTGACTACGATGACTATGGACGTATGTTCCGCGATATTTATCAACTAAAAGACTAACCATATTTTAGAGACTACTATGCTTAACTTAGTAATCTTTGGAGCACCAGGCTCCGGTAAGGGGACACAAAGCGAAGTCCTCATCGAACGCTATGGCTTCGACCACATTTCTACGGGTGACCTGCTGCGTGCCGAAATCAAGCAAGGTAGCGAATTAGGTAAGGCTGCAAAGAGCTATATCGATGCCGGTCAGCTTGTCCCCGACAGCCTCATCATCGGTATGATCGAAAAGGTGCTCCAAGAGCGTCAGCCTAAGAAGGGGCTTATCCTCGATGGATTCCCTCGCACGGTGGCTCAAGCTGAAGCACTTGATGAGCTCTATGCCAAGCACAACACAGCTGTACACGCTGTCCTCGACCTCCAGGTCGCAGAAGACGAACTGGTCCAGCGCCTACTGAAGCGTGGCGAAGCAAGCGGTCGCAGTGACGACAATCTGGAGACGATCCAGAAGCGTCTCGGCGTCTATCACGCTCAGACAGCCCCCATCGCAGAGCACTATGCCAAGAAGGGCGTACACTACGCTATCGAAGGTAGTGGTGCCATCTCCGACATCACAGCGCGCATCGCTAAGGTCATCGACGCCCTGAACTAATTAGGGTAAGACCATAGTATGTAGCCCAGCCTCATTGGTTGGAGGACAAGGCATAGTGCCTGGAGTGTGGTGCTACTCACCCTCTGACGGTGGGAGACAGAGCCGACTTCAGACGTATGCCTTGCCTTGTTTTATGCCCCCATTAATCACAAAAGACGAAAGCCACTATGGCAGAATCAAACTTTGTAGACTACGTCAAGATTTACTGCCGCTCAGGTAAGGGCGGTCGTGGATCTACGCACTTCCGTAGAGAGAAGTACATCCCCAAGGGAGGACCCGATGGTGGGGATGGTGGACGTGGTGGTGACATCTATATCCGAGCCAATGAGAACTACTGGACGCTCCTGCACTTGCGTTACCAAAGACACGTCATCGCGACAAGTGGTGGCAGTGGTAGTGGCAAGCGCTCGACAGGCTGCGACGGTGAAGATCAGATTATTGAAGTACCCGTAGGTACCGCTGTCTATGATGCTCTCACGGGAGAATTCATCATGGACCTCAATCGACACGGACAGCAGGAGCTCCTCGTCAAGGGCGGTCGCGGGGGTAAGGGGAACACCTTCTTCAAGACACCGACCAACCAAGCTCCCCGCTATGCCCAACCTGGCGAACCTGCACAAGAGCGTACCGTCATCCTCCAGCTCAAGATGCTGGCCGATGTCGGGCTTGTAGGCCTCCCCAATGCAGGTAAGTCTACCCTACTCTCTGTCATCACAGCTGCTAAACCCAAGATCGCCAACTACCCCTTCACGACGCTGGAGCCTAATCTCGGGATGGTACGCTATCGTGATGACCGCTCCTTCGTCATGGCCGATATTCCAGGGATCATCGAGGGTGCAGCCGAGGGTCGTGGTTTAGGCTTGCGCTTCCTAAGACATATCGAGCGTAATGCCTTGCTCCTCTTCATGATCCCAGCAGATACTGAGGACATAGCTGCCGAATATCGCCTCCTGCTCAGCGAACTGGTGAAGTACAATGCCGAGCTCACCGAGAAGAGAAAGGTGCTCTGCATCACAAAGGGCGACTTAATCGATGAGGAGATCCAAGGTTGGATCACCGATGAGCTCCATAATCAGCTTCCCAAGGAGCTGCCTATCTGCTTCATCTCCGCAGCCGCTCACCAAGGCCTCACCGAGCTCAAGGATCTCCTATGGCAAGAGCTCAACCGCGAGACGAAGCACCGCACCGAGTCCATTATCCAGCAGTCCATTGACGTCACGAGCCTCACCTTCGAAGAAGATGAAGAGCTTCCTTCCTTCTATGACGTAGAGGACGAGAATGAAGAGGGCTGGAGTGACGACGATGATGAAGGCGACTGGGAGTTCAGCTGGGACGATGTAGAGATCGAATCAGATGACACGACCGAAGAGTAATCATCATCAATGATAAGCACTCGCCCTCTGCCCAAGGGCATCTCTGGATCGACAATCAGAGATGCCCTTGTACATTATATATGCACGGCTTTGCTTGATGACGATTAAGCTATCCTTACTTGCCGGGAAGAAT
>CAKMOP010000251.1 GCA_927910985.1 uncultured Porphyromonas sp.
TGGGCAGTCGGTGATGTCGAGGAAAGTAAACAAGGTACGATAAGCCGTAGCATAAGCGGTCGTATCGCTTGAGAGGAAGAGATCGTGTAGTCCGTTGGGAATGCGATAAGCCTCTACGTGTGGACCAAGTCGCTTCCCATATCGCTGAATATCCTCGACATCTAAAACAAGATCAGCCTTCCCGAAGGCATCTTTCCAGTCTCCTTTCGCACGAATGCTTTTATCTGAACTCATCAATAGAATAGGCATAGGGAGCTGTAGCCCACGCTGTATACGCTTATGTCCACGCGAAATAGCTCGCACCCAGCTCAAGCGAATGGGATGTCCACAATCTTTCTTAAGTCGTGTATCATAGTCCCAGAGGCCGTGATAGCGTGCCAGTAAGGACTGACTATATAGGTTAGGCGTCTTAGACGTTCCGCTGATGACCTTATTGGGAAAAAGCCCAGCCGAAGCTACTAAAAGAGGGAGGACAACAGCTTCTTCTATCTTGGAGAAGTTAAAATCAAAGAAGGGACTATTGAGAATGAAGCCACAAATGCTATCCTGATTCTGCGTGTCTGTCAAATATAAGGACGTGATGAGCCCTCCTGTAGAGTGTGCCAGCAAATAGATATCCTTAGCACCTTCCTCCCGGATGATCCTGATGGCTTCACGGAGCTCTTCATAGTACTCGCTTAGGTCACGCACCTCAAATGGATCTTGATGGGGTAAGAGCGAACGACCATACTTGCGCAAGTCAAGGGCGTAGAAGTCGATGCCGTGCTGCGCGATACTATCACCCAGGGCTCCTTGGAAGAAGTAGTCATTGTATCCGTGTACGTAGAGTAGAGCTCGGTGAGCAGGCTTTGCCTCACGATGGTGGCGCACTAAAGTCGCCGTGACAGATCCAGCATAATCCTCCTGCATCTGTAGGCTTCGCTGGCTATATCCAGGGAGGCTATCGGCACGCCATTGTGCCAAGAGCTCAGACGGATATATACTACATAGGAGAAGTAAGAGGAGGTAAGAGAGTCGCTGCTTCATTCTATTGATTCGTACTGAATTGAATGCAAAGATAGCTCAAATCGCTCCACTTCTCGGATAGAGCAGTGCAACAAAGCGGGCATCTTCCGTTCAAAACAAAGCGGACTATCCAGCTTGTGCCAGATAGCCCGCTATAGATGTGATGTACTTCTCTTGACTGCGACTATGCCTTCTTGTTGAGGAAGATATGGCCGAGATAGCCGAAAACAACAAGCGCTAAGCCAATACCTAAGAAGGTGTTTGCATTCTCGACCTGGTCAGTGAAGTAAGTGAAGAGCTGGAGAAGAGCTCCGATAAGCATCACGATGACACCGATATACTGCTTCATAATGTCTCTATGTACTATGGTTATGTGTATGTTCTCTATGTGCAAAGTACGTAATAATTCCGTAGATAACGAAACGCATTACAGAAGAGAGCCCCCGACACCCCATCTGCGTGGAGAGATCTGGGGGCTACTCTTATAGTTTGCGACTCAGTTGAGGGAAAGAAAGCCTTTCACCTCAAGTTATTAGCGAGGACGACGCTCTCCGCGGTCGGGACGAGGACGACGCTCTGGCTCCTTATAGCCTTCGGGCTTGGGGAGAAGTGCACGACGGCTGAGCTTAAACTTACCCGTCTTCTGGTCAATGTCGATGAGCTTGACTTCGATCTGCTGCCCTTCTTCCAGACCAGTGTCTTCAATCTTTTCGTAGCGCTTCCAGTCGATCTCCGAGATATGGAGGAGACCATCCTTACCAGGGAGGAACTCAACGAAGCAACCGTAAGGCATCACAGAGGAGATCTTACCCTGGTAAACTTCATTGACTTCAGGCATAGCGACGATACCCTTAATGAGACCTACAGCTGTATCGATAGCATCCTTGTTCGATGCGCTGATTTCGACGACACCGACACCATCCACTTCTTCGATGCTGATGGAAGCACCGCTCTTTTCCTGCATGCCTTGGATAATCTTACCACCAGGGCCGATGACAGCACCGATGAATTCCTTACCGATGCGCAGGGTGACGATGCGAGGAGCGTGTGGCTTAAGGTCATCGCGCGTCTCTGGCTGAGCTTCGAGGATCTTACCGAGGATGTGCAGACGACCTTCACGAGCCTGAGCAAGAGCACGCTCGAGGATCTCGTAGCTGAGACCATCGACCTTGATATCCATCTGAGTAGCGGTAATCCCATCAGCGGTACCCGTTACCTTGAAGTCCATATCTCCGAGGTGATCTTCGTCACCGAGGATATCGGAGAGGATAGCATAGTTTGTACCCTTATTCTCCGAGATCAGCCCCATGGCAATACCAGAAACGGGCTTAGCGATGGGCACACCAGCATCGCGAAGAGCGAGCGTACCAGCACATACCGTAGCCATAGAAGAAGAGCCATTAGACTCTAAGATGTCGGAGACAACACGGACTACGTAGGGGTAATCAGCTGGAAGCATACGCTTCAGAGCGCGGTGAGCGAGGTTACCGTGACCAATCTCACGACGACCGACACCGCGCTGTGGGCGAGCGTCACCTGTAGAGAAGGGAGGGAAGTTATAGTGGAGAAGGAATCGTTCCTTACCGTAGTTCAAGACATCGTCAACGAGCTTCTCATCACTCTTCGTACCAAGGGTAACAGTCGTCAGGGACTGAGTTTCTCCACGGGTAAAGACCGCAGAGCCGTGAGGTCCGGGGAGGTAGTCCGTTTCGATCCAAATAGGACGAATCTCCGTAGTCTTACGACCATCAAGACGCTTTCCTTCGTCAAGGATAGCACGACGCATCGCTTCCTTCTCTACATCGTGGTAGTAGCGAGCGATGAGGGAAGCCTTCGTTTCCAGTTCCTCTTCGGTGAACTTAGCCTTATATTCTTCGACAATAGCATCGAAGGCAGCAGCACGAGCGTGCTTATCTGTCCCCGAGACAGCTACTGCATAAGCCTTAGCGTAGCAGGAGTCGTGTACATCCTTACGAAGATCTTCATCATTATCTTCGTGGCAATAGGTGCGCTTGACGAGCTTACCGACAGCCTCGCTGAGCTCGAGCTGCGCCTGGCACTGTACCTTGATGGCTTCGTGAGCTACCTTGATAGCCTCAAGCATCTCAGCTTCCTGGACTTCCTGCATTTCCCCTTCGACCATCATGATGTTATCGAGGTAGCCCCTACCATAAGCTCGATGTCAGCAGACTCGAGCTGCTCGAAGGTGGGGTTGATGATGAATTCGCCATTGACGCGGGCGACGCGTACCTCACTGATAGGGCCGTTGAAGGGGATGTCCGTACGGCGAGGGCTGCAGAAGCAGCGAGCCCAGCCAGAGCATCAGGCATATCTACACCATCCGTAGAGAAGAGAATGACAT
>CAKMOP010000252.1 GCA_927910985.1 uncultured Porphyromonas sp.
TAAAGCCTTACCTCAAGCTGTTTGCCCTCGGAGAGGGTAAACTGCTCGAGCACGAAGACTGTGCGCTCGCTCCCTTCCGCACGCACCCGAGTCACCTCGTGGTAGGCTCGTAGCGGCTGCAGAACCTGCTCCTGGATGGCCGTACGTCGAGCCACCTTCTTATCGACGACCTTGAAGCTGATGAAGTCCACCGAGTAAGGGAGGTTCGTCTCATTGTCGATGCGGGTATGTAGGTAGAGCAAGCCGTTGTGTGCATAGAGGCCACGCAGGAGGAAGCGTATTCCAAACTGGCGTACCCCGATGTGTTTGACCGTCCGCTCATCATTCTGATGGATGGTCTTCATCATCAACTTTACCAAGATGGGCGACTCACTCCCCAGCTCCTTAAAGTAGATATCGGCACGATTGCTCGGTAGCCTACCCTCCGTGCTTGACAAGAAGTCGGCCATCTCGATACTGAGCTTCTCGGGCTCTTCGGCATACTTCACATTGAAGGCATAGAAGGAGCCATCCTCACAGATGACACTCATGTTCGTCTCCGTCTCAAAGTCACGCACGGCGGCCTTGACACGCAGGACGTTCTCCGCATCCTCCGCTTTCCCTGCGATGAGCTTGTTGCTCCCGAGGTCTACGTAGCGGATAGCGGAGGGGAAAATCAGGTGCGAGGTCTTGTCAAAGGTGACCTCAAGACCATAGGGCAAGACCACACGTCCCGAGGGGATGGTCTTGCTCATCCCTTGATAGAGATCGCCCGTGGAAAGCAGACGATAGCTTGCCTGAGCCCTCAGACTATCGGTCGTAGTCTGAGCAAGGGCGGTAGTCATACTCGCCCCGAAGAGCAGGGCGGAAAGAATCCATTGTTCATTGTTATAGTGCTTTTGCTGTTTATTTACTGGAAACTAAAAAGAGACGATAGCCTCCTTTGAGGGTAACTTGAAGAGTACGGAGCTTCTTCTGAAGGAGCTGGCTTGCACCCTGCATCACGCCACGAGCTGCCTCGGAGATGATCTGATCTTTGGCCGAGCTCGCAAAGGTGAAGGAAGTGCCTACCGAGCCCCCTATGTTAGCCCCTACCTCCTTCAGGGCAGAGACCTGCTCTGCCCCCGGGATATAGATCCCTCCTGCCCATCAAGATCATAGGCCGAGAGCTTGACGGGGATAATCCGCCCACCGATCTCAAGACTCTTGACGAGGAGATGCAAGCGATTCCCCCCGAGCTTAGCTTGAGCTATCAGCAAGCTCTGTCGTGGGATACGTAGTTCGCCGATATGGGCGGACTCTAAGAGACGTAAGGCCACATAGTCTCCCTCTCGTAGTGCCGTCGTATGATCCACCACCACGGGTAGGGTATTGCGCTGGGCAGAAGAGGGCTGAGCAAGCGCCGAGTGAAAGCCTAGATGACGCTCCTTACTCCCGTACTCCTGGATGAAGGTTGAATCGGCTATGGGCTGAGCCAGGCTAGAGACCATGTGCTTGGGCTCTGCAAGGACCTCCATCCTGGGCTCTTGGGGAGTGCTCTCCGCTTCTGGCTCCACGATGGGACGTTCTTCTGCTCGAAGAAAGGCTTTGGCTGGAAGCTCCCCGCCCTTGGGGAGGTACTTGGAGGCCATCTGATAGCTTCGCTCCATCAGGCGAAGTTGCTTTTCCTCCTCGTCATCCTCTTCACTCTCTTTCTTACGCAGAGCTTCACGGAGATTTTCGTTCTCAGCTCGCAAAGCATCCCGCTCTTCTGCATTAGGATCCGGGGCATAGAAGGAGCTCAAGAGACGCTTATTCTCCTCATAGCGCTGAAGGGAGCCCTCAATCTTCGTCGAGGAAGGCTGCCCCTGCCCTTGTGCATCAAGGGAGGCGGGCTCTTCGGCAAAGTAATCCGAGAGGCGCCCAATCTCAGCTTGCGTCTCACTCTCTGAAGCCGACTTGTCGCCCAGCTCATAGCTCTTGAGCTTGTTATCGGTGAGCTGGCGCACTGTTGCCTCAGGGATATCCTTATTGAGACCTTCTTGCTCTGCGGCTTTATCCTTATCCGAGGGAGCAAAGATGAACCAAAGGGAGAGGGCGCAGATGAGTCCCAGCCCTCCAAAAACCAGCGCCTTGCGAAGCTGTTCTTGCTGTTTCTTATCCATAGTGTGCTATCTTTTGATGAGTAATTCTCAAGAGGGAACTCCCGAGGCTATCCAGCCGAGACGGGCGGAGAGGTGCATCCAGAGGCTGGCGCCTGGGAATAGGTAGCTGGCGTGCTTCCTGCCTGGGGAAGAAGACCTGGACCAGCATCATAAGGGAGCAGGATAGGTAGAGCAGACTGATACCATAGACCAAGCGTCGACGAGTCATAGGACTAAGCCGATCACAGTAAGCCCGAAGCCAGTAGTGCGCCCCGAGATAGTAGCGATAGAGGGAAAAGCGAGTAGACATAGCCTTAGCGTTTATAGCTCCGTAGATCTTGGTTCTCACGTACAAGGAAGTGCTCCATCAGAAAGCCCTGCGGGTTATCATCTGAGCGTACAGAGTTCTGTAGCGTACAGCTCGTCACCAGGCTTCGCTCGGTGACATTACTCTGCCTTAAGATGAACTGCCTGGCGTAGGTCGCACCTCATAAGGATAGCTCTCAAAGTTGCAGTGGATCGAGTCGATCACAATACGCTGATTGACATTGCCCGAGATCGCCCTGTTGTAGTAGCCCTGCTCCGCCAAATCCTTGTAATAA
>CAKMOP010000253.1 GCA_927910985.1 uncultured Porphyromonas sp.
TTACTATCAATAATTATAAATCAGACTAACATCTCCCTAATGAAGAGAAAGACATATCCTTCTCTCACATACAGAACTAAAGGGAACACCGCCTGCAGCTAACAAGAGCTACAGGCGGTGCTATAAGGAAATATCTGGGTGAAGTCTATTCTTCGATTGCTTCTTGTTCAGAGAAGTCTGTGATACCAGCCTCTAACAAGATATTGTACCACATATAGAGCTTCTTGATATCCGAAGTATAAACACGGTCACGGTCAAAGTTTGGAAGCACTTCGCCAAATGAATTACGCAGGGCTTCATTATCTTTCAGGATCTCTTCCGAGACGGAGACACCAGCCTGCTTCTCATGAAGGCGAGTGAGGACTTCCGAGAGGGAGATATCTTCACCATCAGTAAACATAGAGATATCACCAAGAGAAACGACACGATCCTTAGGAAGGACAGGGATACGCTTCTTTGTCTGAAGAGACTCAACGATGAGCGTATTCTTTCCTGAGGAGAGTAAACGATAGAGCCCAGGCTTACCTGAGATAGAGAGAATGGTCTGCAGCATATAGAATCTTATTTGAATGGAAGGCTAACGGCCTCCCTTGGTGGTGCAAAAGTAAAGATATTTAAGCAAATAGCCACTGAGTAGATCAAGAAGAGATCCTCTCCAGTAGACGATCCAGCTGTGGACTTAGGGGGTGAGCATCATCATTATATATGAGGAAGTCTCCACGACGCGCCATTTCGTCTTGAGGCATCTGATGTCTCATTCGTCCACGTACAGCCTCCTCTGTGACACCATCTCGCAGCATCGCTCGCTCCAAACGCAGAGCATCATCTGCAAGGACAACCAATACGCCGTCTACATAGGCATCAAGCCCAGCATCAAGGAGCAGCGCACTCTCTAAGGCACAGGTACGCTCCCCTGAGGCTGCGAGAGACTGTCTCCAAAGGCAGAAATCTCGTCTTACTGCTGGATGGACAAGAGCATTCACCCGCTCCAAGAGCGATCTATCTGTGAAGATCAAAGAAGACAGAGCCTTGCGATCCAGCATTCCAGAAGGATATATATCCGCTCCACAAAGTGCTATCATTGCTTCTTTGAGCTCGGCATCACGATCATATAGCTGCTTCGCTCGGCTATCAGTATCATAGACGGGAATCCCTCGAGAGGCGAGCAGCTGAGCTATATAGCTCTTTCCACTACCTATACCTCCCGTGATCCCCAACGTATAGATCCCTAACTCTTTCCATATAGCCCCCCCTGGACTACTTCCGCTCTTCGATGACATATTGTACGTGATCAGGTGTGAGGCGATAGTGCTTGAGCCAGTCTGGCTTCTGCACCAAGGTCAGAGGCAGCTGGCGAGGAGTCTCAGTATCTACCGATGCTGCCTCTGTCACCAGGTCTGGATAGGCAACAGCTACCTTCAGGTCTTCGGGATGTATATCCTTATAGCGAGAGCGAGGCAGTGTCAGCTGAATGGTGACCATACGAGGTAAAGGAAGTAAGACGAAGCCTTCAGGAGCTCCCGTCACCTCTACGGGCAGGGTAAAGCTCTGCTCGGTAAGCTGCTCGATAGGAATATGTACCTGCACGACATTGGTCGAAGCATATACTCCTTCAGGGAGACGAAGGCGCACCTTCGTCGTCGTGGTAGCCTGTAGTACATTCTCTTCAAAAGGGGCTGTCTGAATATGGGTCAAAGTATCCAGCACCTTAGCAGAAGCGAAGACCGTCACCTCGGCAGGCGTCAGCTCAATATCTCCAGTAGCATAGCCCATAGCGATGCGAGGAAGGCTCCCCAAAGTTATAGGAACGACTTTACGCTGACGGCGATAAGCCAGTGCTTCTATGGAAGAGGGAGCGATAGATATAACACGTGCTCCCGTCGAAAGACGACTTCTCACCTCCCCCGATAGCAAAGATGATGAGATCGAAAAGCCAGCAATCACGTGCCCATCTCGCTGCAAACGAAGACGGATAGGGGCTAATCCTCGAGTCGTATACTCTAAGAAATGAGCTCCTTCATCCTCAAGATTCACCTCGATATACTTAGGGAGTGTCGTCGGAAGACCTACCTCGGGAGGTACCGAGTCATATACTACTGGGATACGAAGTGTATAGGTAAAACGACGCTGCAAGCTCTGTACAAACCAAAAAGTGGCTGAGAGCAAGACAAAAATGAGGAAGATAAACAGCTCCCGACTCCGATGATGCTTGGGGCGTGGAGTCCTCAGGGTCTGAGCCGAAAGAGAAACTTTCGGAGTGGAGTTTTTCAGATCTAATCGCATAACTCATGGAGAAGAGCGAAAGGCTGCCCGCACCGAGGTAGCAGGCAGCCTCTTATACTGATGAGACCGTAAGCTGAAGGACTACTTAGCTCCAGCTTCGGGAGCTTCGCCTGCGGGGAAGACAGAGCCCTTATCAATACGGACTCGTACCCCTTCAGCGATCTCGACGACGAACTCAGTTCCCTTGATATCTTTGATGACTCCGTAGAGGCCACCAGAGGTCACGATACGGTCATTGGTACCCAGAGCATCACGCTTCTGCTGCAGTTCCTTCTGACGCTTCTGCTGAGGACGGATCATAAAGAGCCAGAAGATGACAAAGATAGCTACCATCATAATGATGGTAGAGTAGCCACCGCCAGCATTTTGACCTGCGGCCTGAAGGAGAATCATTTCCATTCGTTTTACTATTTAGGTATGGGTGAATATACTACGTTATGAGGACTACTTGAGTATCTTCCCGTCCTCCTTTAGCTTACGTGCTAAGGCATCCAGGACACCATTGACGAAAGAGGCACTATGCGTCGTCGAGTAGTGCTTAGCCAGCTCGACATACTCATTGATGGTGATCTGAGTCGGGATAAGAGGGAAATAAAGAAACTCCGTGACAGCCAAATTCAAGAGCAAGGCATCGACATCTGCCAGACGCTCACTACTCCACCCCGCACTCAGTACGGGCTCGATGAGCTTCATCTGATCGCTATACTTCAGCAGTGTTTGGCGGAAGAGCAAACGAGCAAAGCGTTCGTCATCCTCATCCTTGAAGGCCGGACGAATATCGTCATCCACAAGGCTATCTTCTTCGCTTTTTCTCAGAGTCTTTTCTACGAAGTCCTTGACGACTTCCACTGGACCATTCTCTAAGCGGATACTCTGATAAGCTCCTGTCTTTTGAGCTTCGGATAGAGCATCAACTAAAGACTCCTCTTCTGCATCAGGACGATTCTCTACCTCAGCCTTCTCGACTTCTCTCAGATCATCCTGCCAATAGATGGAATGCTGCTCAAGCCATTCGGCCAGCACCTCATCAGTAGCGATGATTTGAGTGAAGATATCGATCCAGAAGGCTCTATCTTCGGCGAAGCTCGTCTCATCTCCCTGGAGATAAGATTGATAGATTTCAGATGCCTCGATGCGACGTAGAAGGTGACGCAACAACGCCTCATCTTCCTCCCAGCGAAGGTTGAAGCCATTATACCAAGTACTCAGCTTCTCCGACGAAGCCAACTTAGCAGCCAAACGATTCTCGAGAAGGCGCAAATTTGGGCTCAGCTCTGACTTCGTGGCCAAGTGCTTCTTCTTACGAATATCAAGCACTTCGCGATAGAATTCCGTGAAGGAGGGGATCAGCTGTAGGAGGAAGAGGTAAAGGTCATATGTACGATGCAGACTGAGCAAGAGATCTTGCTCAGCTGTGGTCAGCCGTAGCTCACCACGATGCAGGTGTGCGTAAGCCACCTGAAGTACACGGGTGCGTATTAGTTACTCTATTGATCAT
>CAKMOP010000254.1 GCA_927910985.1 uncultured Porphyromonas sp.
ATCTCAAGAGCAGGTCAAAGATGCTCAGGTCTTCCACGAATCTCTGCGTGCGAGATGGAGCTGGTAGTAAGGGCGAAGGGACACCCCTGGTACGGCATCTGCATTCTTCGGACTCAGGGCGTAACGAAGGTCACACAACCCCATATGAGACTCCACTTCTTGAGGAGGGATGAAGTCTTCCGTGGCACACCACGTCACATCGAGCTGAAGGAGGAAGAGCAAGGTCTGCAGAAGCTCGGCATTAAAGTCCCATAAGTAGGAGTATCTCCGCTCGTAGAAAGGCAGGAGTTCGTCCGCATAATACTCGAAGAAGGGGCTTGCACCATAAGCCGTGCGCAAGGCTTGCGCATGGAGATGACGCCATGCTCCATGGTCCGAGATACGCACCTCACGAATTGGAGTTTTCGTCCCCTGAGGCAGCTCGACAGGAATAGTCAAGGACTGTACTCCATTGGGACCGAGGATGCAGCAGCGATTGCGGTAGCTTTGCTTGATATAGTGTTCACATCCTTCGAGGGCTATTCGTCCCGAGGTAGCATACTCATAGAGCTTGACGAAGTAGCTGACAGGGGGCGCATAGGCCGTAGAAAGGAGGAGTGTTGATCGGGTCTCCGTCATAGGGAAAAGAAGATGACTCCCTCAATAGCATCCGCAGGGAGGATGCCCAAGTGACGAGAGTCGGGGGCTACATGCGTATCATCGGTAAGCACCCAGTAGTAGTCTCTATGGAAGGTATGATAGGGATTTGATGCCAGAGCCTTCAGCCAGTCTCTTTGCGCTAAGCCTTGCAGCGAGACTTCGCCTCTTGCTGGAGGGAAGAGCTTTTGCTCCTCCATAAGGGCAGCACGATAAGCGACCAGATTTGTCGAAGTCAAGGGATAGACGCCACCTTCACGTGGGAGGCGCAGGGCATATTGCTCGTTTCGGCTCTGTGGATGGCGATAGTCAGGGGTAGCGACTCCATTAATAGAGAGCTTTCCCGAGCGCACTTCCAAGCTATCACCTGGAAGGGCGATGATGCGAGCTACCATCAAACGCACTGAAGATAAGTCATCACGGCTTCCCGTGCGGTAGAGGATGAGGTCGCCTCTCTGGGGCATCTGGGTACGACGAGCCAAGGCCCAAGCTCCGAGACGCAAGGAAGGTGCTTGGGCTGTCGTCATAACACGGAAGGGAATGAAGAAGAAAGCACGAAGCACTACGACCAGGGCAATCAGCCCCAGTGGTAGTGCTCCGTAGCGCACAAAGGATGAACGTGCTATCTGCGCCTTACTTGTCATGTATCAAACGCATCATCCGCGACCAGCGGATGCCCCCACTGAGGAGCGCACGCTCGCTGTTGATCGAGAGCCACAGGAAGGCAGGCTTGCCCACGATGTGGTCTTCGGGGACGAAGCCCCAATAGCGACTATCGGCGGACATATCTCGATTATCACCGAGCATGAAGTAGTAGTCTTGGGCAAACGTGTAGGAGGTACGTGGCTTGCCATCAATGAGGATCACCCCATCAGAGGCACGCACTTCGAGCTGATGTCCCTCGTAGTTGCGGATGCAGCGCTGGTAGAGGGCAAGGGCTGTCGGCGTGAGCTGGATCGTCATTCCACGGCGAGGGATGAGCAGTGGACCATAGTTGTCCTTCGTCCAAGGAGTCTTGACGTCCACGGGATAGACACTGGGGGAGGCCTGCGGCTGCGCCACATCGACAGCGATCGTACGCACGTAAGGCTCTGCCTTGAGCCGTGCCTTCATCTCCTCCGTCAGAGGAAGGTAGTAGATCGCTCCATAGTGACCAGCACCATCCACAGGCTGGAAGGTAAGACCGGCATAGCGCAGATACCCCTCGATCGTCCCCGACTCTGCCGTCGGCTGATAGGTGCGCTGGTCATAAATGAGCTGCACATCACGGTCGTTGATCTCGAGTTCGTCCAGCAAAGTCTGCGACAAAGCACTCCCATTCGTCTGGACGAAGTAGTTGTACTGCATCTTCTCGGGGTTAGCGATAGCCTTACCATCGATGTAGACTTGCTTATTACGTATCTCAAATCGCTCCCCAGGGAGACCGATACACCGCTTGACGTAGTGGTCACGACGATCTACGGGACGGTAGACGATCTCCCCGAACTGCGCCCTATCGCTCCACACCGCATCACGCCCATAGGTAGCACATAGCGTGTAGTAATCAGGATTGGGCATGTTCAGAGCTACCGTATCTCCTGCTGGGAAGTTAAAGACCACAAGGTCGTTGCGCTCCACCTTCCCGAAGCCCTTGAGGCGACGATAAGGAAGCGAAGGCGTATCGAGGTAAGACTTATGTCCTAAGATGGTATTATGTGCCAAAGGGAAGGCTACGGGTGTCATCGGGACACGAGGGCCATAGCTCAGCTTATTGACGAAGAGGTAATCTCCGATGAGGAGTGTCTTCTCCAGCGATGAGGAAGGGATGGCGAAGTTCTGGAAGAAGTAGGTAAATATAATCGACACCGTGAAGACCACGAAGACGATATCCTCCATAAGCCCGCCAAAAGGCGCACCATAGGATTAGGATGCTCACGCAGATAACGCCAATTGACCCAGCGTGTGAAGTAGAAGTCTACGAGGAAAGGCAGAAGAATAAGCCACCACCACCCTGCCCACAGAGCAAAAAGGAGCAGAAGGATGATGAGAACTGTCCCCTTGACACGGCGCCAAGTGACTTGCTTCGGGGTGAGACCTTCTATCGGATGCGATTTCATTCAGATGCTATATATGATTAGGAAGTCTTAGGAGATGGGGTATCGAGGGCGTGCGCTTAATCCTGCTGGAGCAGGTCATCCATCGTGAGCCACCCACGATGAGAGGTGGCATATTCAGCAGCTATCACTGCTCCGAGTGCGAAGCCTTGTCGCCCAAAGGCTTCGTGTGTCAAGATAATTCGGTCAACGGACGAGGTGTAAGTCACCGTATGAGTCCCAGGCACTTCGCCCTCACGGTGGGCAATGATAGGCAGGATACCCTCCTTCGGCTCTTCGGTCAATTCCCAGCCGTGCAGCTCAGGTCGCTCACTCAGGATCGTCTCCGCCAAGGTAATAGCTGTCCCACTCGGGGCATCGAGCTTATGGATATGGTGCGTCTCATCAAGGCTCAAGCGGTAGCCAGGAGCACGCTGCATCAGCTTGGCCACACGGCGGTTGATCTGCAGAAAGAGCTGCACCCCGATGCTGTAGTTTGAGGACCAGAAGAGCGTACCTTCACCCGCTTCGCAGCGCGCCTTCAGCTCAGGCATCTTATCTGCCCAGCCCGTTGTCCCCGACACGACAGGTATTCCACGGTCAATAGCTCGGGAACAATTGTCATAAGCCATCGCAGGAGCAGTGAACTCAATAGCGACATCAGCGGTGGTAAAGCGTGGATCATCGAAGAGATACTCTTCGTCTCGGTCGATCGTCAAGACGATCTGATGGCCACGTTCTTGGGCTATTTCTTCTATGACGTGCCCCATCTTGCCGTAGCCGATGAGGACGATCTTCAGTGGTTGCATTCGTAATCTCCTTGTGTGAACGTAGGCTGCGGCGACCTTCGCCACAGGGCAGTCTACCCCGCAAAGTTACAGAAAAGAGAGGATTAGACTGTGACCGCTCCCCAAGAAATCGGCTGATCAGATAGTAGCTTGTGGTGCTTCGAGCTCTCAGCTCTATAGCACTGGAAACTTTCCAAAAGAGGAAAGGTTTCTTTCCATCGGATGGAAAGAGAACGTTCCAAAGCTGGAAAGGTCGCTCACCTCCTTATCAAAGGCGACGCAGCTGATGGCTAAGGAACATAACAGGAACACCTATACCGCACACTGCACACCGAAGAAGCCCACTCATCTAAGAGCAAGATAAAGGGCTGAGCAACGAACTTGACGACACGAGGTTTTGATGCAAATAACGTACCTTTGCGTGTTCATTAAAGATAAGTCAATTACCTATAGATGGAATATAACTTTAGAGCTATCGAAGCACGCTGGCAAGAATACTGGCGCGCACAAGATGTATATCGCGTCACAGAAGATTCAAGCCGCCCCCCCATACTACGTCCTGGATATGTTCCCCTACCCTTCGGGAGCAGGTCTGCATGTAGGGCATCCGTTAGGCTATATCGCCTCGGACATCTTCGCACGCTACAAGCGACTTCGTGGCTTCAATGTCCTCCATCCTATGGGCTATGATGCCTTCGGGCTTCCCGCCGAGCAGTATGCCATCCAGACAGGGCAACACCCCGAAGTTACCACGACGGAGAACATCCGCCGCTATCGTGAGCAGCTTGACCAAATCGGCTTCAGCTTCGACTGGTCACGCGAAGTACGCACCTCCGACCCAGAGTATTACAAGTGGACGCAGTGGGTCTTCATCCAGCTCTTCCACTCCTATTATAATAATGTAGCAGGCAAGGCAGCTCCCATCTCTGAGCTCGTCGCTCACTTCGAAGCCGAAGGAACGAAGGGGCTTGATGTCGCCCAAAGCGAGTCACTCACCTTCACTGCCGAGGAATGGCGCAGCTGGGACAAGAAAAAGCAGATGCAGACCTTGATGAACTATCGCTTGGCCTACCTTGGTGAAACGATGGTCAATTGGTGTGCTGCTCTCGGCACGGTGCTCGCCAATGACGAGGTGCACGACGGAGTCAGTGAGCGCGGTGGTCACCCCGTGGAGCAGAAGAAAATGCAGCAATGGTGTCTGCGTGTCTCTGCCTATGCAGGGCGTCTGCTGGATAGTCTGAATGAACTGGAGTGGAGCGAATCCCTCAAGGAATCCCAGCGCAACTGGATCGGTAAGAGCGAAGGTACTGAAGTGCGCTTCCCGCTTGCCCAGGGTAGCGGCGAAGAGCTTACCGTCTTCACCACGCGTGTAGATACGATCTACGGAGTCACCTTTATGGTCTTAGCCCCCGAAAGTGACTACGTCGCAACGGTCACCACTGCTGAGCAGAAGGCTGCCGTAGAGGAATACCTCGCGGCTACTCGTCGCCGTACCGAGCGTGACCGCCTCTCTGATCGCCGTGTCTCAGGCGTCTTCTCTGGCTCCTACGCCACCAATCCTCTGACGGGTCAAGCCATCCCCATCTGGATCAGCGACTATGTCTTGGCTGGCTATGGCACTGGAGCTGTGATGGCCGTACCCGCACACGACAGCCGTGACTTTGCCTTTGCTCGTCACTTTGACCTGCCTATTATTCAGGTGGTAGTCCCCGAAGGTGAAGAAGCTACTGACCCTGCTACCTGGGATGAATCTAAGGACAGCAAGAGTGGCACTCTCATCAACTCTGGAATTATCACAGGTCTCTCTGTCATCGATGCCATCGCTAAGATGAAGGCGCACATCGCCACCGAAGGTCTGGGACAAGTCAAGACGAACTACCGCCTGCGTGATGCCATCTTCAGCCGCCAGCGCTATTGGGGCGAACCCTTCCCCATCTACTACGATGCCGATGGTACTGCACACACCATCAGCGAAGAGGAGCTACCTCTGCGCTTACCTGAAGTAGATAAGTTCCTACCCACCTCCGATGGACAGCCTCCATTAGGTCGAGCTAAGGAGTGGCATACAGCCGAAGGGTTCCCCTTTGAGCTGAGCACGATGCCCGGCTTTGCAGGTAGCTCAGCCTACTACCTCCGCTATATGGACCCACACAACGATAAGGCTCTGGTGGGTCGTGAGAAGAATGCCTACTGGCGCCATGTCGACCTCTACGTCGGCGGTGCAGAGCACGCCACAGGTCACCTCATCTATAGCCGCTTCTGGAACAAGTTCGTCTATGACCTTGGGTTGGTCGTAGAGGATGAACCCTTCCGAAAGCTGGTCAATCAGGGGATGATCCAGGGGCGCTCGAACTTCGTCTATCGCATTAAGGATACGAATACCTTCGTCTCCCTCGGGCTCAAGGATCAGTATGACACGACTCCTATTCACGTCGATGTCAACATTGTCTCCAACGATCAGCTCGACCTTGACGCTTTCCGTGCTTGGCGTCCCGAGTATGCTACAGCGGACTTCATCCTCGAAGAGGGTAAGTACATCTGTGGCTGGGCCGTGGAGAAGATGAGTAAGTCGATGTACAATGTCGTCAACCCCGATATGATCGTTGAGCGCTATGGTGCCGACACGCTTCGCCTGTATGAGATGTTCCTTGGCCCACTTGAGCAGAGCAAGCCATGGGATACCAACGGCATCGATGGAGTGCACCGCTTCCTGCGCAAGCTCTGGGGACTCTACTATTCGGCCGATGGTCTACGTGTCACCGATGCGCCTGCCACCAAGGACGAACTCAAGAGCCTTCACAAGCTGATCCGCAAGGTGACACAGGATGTCGAGCAGTTCTCCTTCAATACCTCCGTAGCAGCCTTCATGATTTGCATCAATGAGCTACAAGGCTTGAAGACTGCTTCTCGCCAGATTCTCCAGCCCCTGCTCATCCTCTTAGCACCCTTCGCCCCACACATCGCCGAAGAACTGTGGCATGCCCTCGGCGAAGAAACGACCATCGTAGCTGCTACGTGGCCGGAGTACAACGAGCAGCTCCTCGTCGAGGATAGCGTCAAGTACCCCATCAGCTTCAACGGCAAGACGCGCTTCACTATGGAGTTCTCCCGCGAAGCATCGCAAGACACGATCCGTGAAGCTGTACTCTCAGCAGACGAAGCACAGAAGTGGCTCGAAGGAAAGACCCCGAAGAAGGTCATCATCGTGCCAGGTCGTATCATCAACATCGTCTTATAGTAATCACAATAGCTTAACCTCTACCAACTCTCTCATCAGTAGCAATGGCACAGCAATTCAATCTGGCAGCCTACCTGGGACAGAAGTTCAAGGATCTCTTCCACGAGCTCTCTCATCAGGCAGTCTCCAAGTACTTCTGGAAGGATCTCCTGATCGTATTCCTCGGTGTCGCCCTATACACCATTGGTTTCAGCTTCCTCATCTATCCGCAGCGTGTCACCACGGGCGGACTTATGGGGATCTGTAACATCATCACGATCATCACCAGTATCAAGGTAGATATCCCATACAACATCGCCAACATCACGCTACTTGTCATCGCCTTTCTCTTCCTTGACAAGAACTTCTTCATCAAGACGCTCATCGGGATTGGGCTTCTTGCTATCTTCATCCCATTGGCGACGCGTACAGCCATCCCTGATCCCAGTGTTGAGTCTCTATGGCATCTGCAGATCTTGAAAGATCAACCACTTTTGGCCCTTATCCTTGGTGCCATGATGTGTGGTCTGGGCTTAGGGCTTATCTTCTCTGTCAATGGCAGCTCGGGGGGGACGGACGTTATCGTAGCTCTCATCAGTAAGTACCGCAACATGTCCTTCGGGCGTATCTTCGTCATCGTGGATGGATCGATTGTGCTCTTCTCCTACTTCGCTAATGTTTATCTGGCGGATATCAAGATCGATGCCTTAGTCGCCTTCGACAAGCTCGTGATGTCGTTCATCGAAGTAGTCCTCTTGGCAATGACAATGGACTGGTACACGAGTGGTAGCCGTCAGTCGGTACAGTTCATGATCTTCAGCTCCAAGTATCAGGAGATCAACGATGCCATCACCTCGCGCCTGCGTCGTGGCTGTACCATCCTCGAAGCTACTGGGGGCTACACGGGGCAGCCACAGAAGGTACTGCTCGTGGTTGTGCGCAAGCAGCAATCTGTAGCTATCTCGCGCATCATCGAAGAGATCGACCCCAAGGCCTTCGTCTCTCAGGGCGCAGTCAAGGGTGTCTACGGTGAAGGCTTTGAAAGTATCAAGAAGATCAAGTAAGCCTCTTCGACCTATATATCCCTCATAAGTATAGTCCCACCCCTTCGCGGCATAATGCCGTCGGGGTGGGACTTTCTCTTTCTACATAGCTCAGATAGGTAGTAACAATATATCCTTATCTTTGCCCCTACAATATAGTAGTACAAATAGTACCGCATCATGGCTATTATCCAAAGCGTATTAGATACCGACCTCTATAAGTTCACTACGAGCTATGCTTACTCCAAGCTCTATCCACGTGCCTATGGGCAATTCCGCTTCATTGATCGTGGCAAGACCATCTACCCTCAGGGCTTTGCCGATGAGCTAAAGAAGGAGCTCCAAGAGATGACGAAGCTGGCTCTCACCAAGGATGAAGCGAACTTCCTCTCTCGTGAACTACCTTACCTCCCCCCGACCTACAT
Organism: uncultured Porphyromonas sp.; assembly: GCA_927910985.1. Classification (GTDB taxonomy): domain Bacteria; phylum Bacteroidota; class Bacteroidia; order Bacteroidales; family Porphyromonadaceae; genus Porphyromonas. The sequence goes on from CAKMOP010000254.1 coordinate 8,182, forward strand.
TGACTTCGTGCGAGGCTTCCGCTTCGATCCTGAGGAAGTGCAAGTAGAGCAAGACGCCGAGGGACACCTCTCCATCGTGGCCGAAGGACTGCTCTATCGTGTCACGCTGTGGGAAACGCCCTTGCTTGCCTTGGTCAGCGAACTCTACTACAAGATGCTCGGCGCTAAGCCGGATATGGAGTACACCGAGCGCACCATCATCAACAAGGCGCGCAAGCTCGCTGAGCGTGAGATTACGTTCTCGATGTTCGGGATGCGTCGCCGCTTCAGTGCTGCCATCGAAGACCGAGTGACGGAGCTTCTGAAGGAGCACGCCGCAGGTCACCTCTTCGGTACGAGTAACGTCTACTATGCTTATAAGCATGGGCTGCGCGTCTCAGGCACGCATCCACATGAATGGATTCAGTTCCATGGGGCTATGTTCGGCTATAAGATGGCGAACTATATGGCTATGGAAGATTGGATCAACGTCTATGATGGCGACCTCGGCACGGTACTGACGGACACCTATACTACGGATGTCTTCATGCGCAACTTCAGTAAGAAGCACGCAATGCTCTTCACCAGCCTGCGCCATGATAGCGGAGATCCCCTCCAGTTCACAGAGAAGGTCATCGCTCGCTACCGCGAACTTCGTGTCGACCCCACCATTAAGTACATCATCTTCTCCGATGGGCTTGACCCCGAGCGAGCCATTGAGATCGCTAACTATTGTAAGGGACGCATCGGTGCCAGCTTTGGATTGGTACGAACTTCTCCAATGATGTAGGCAACGGCATCCGTCCGATGAACATCGTCATGAAGCTCTGGAAATGTAAGATGACTGAGAAAGAGCGTTGGCATCCCTGCGTTAAGCTCAGCGATGTCGACGGGAAGCACACCGGCGAGCCCGAAGAGATTGAGTTGGCACAGCGTACTCTGGGACTACCTGTACAGATATAAGACTGGTGGTTAGCTCCCGAAGACGCATCTGCCTTTACTTTGGCTCGTTTAATCCACTCCATCGTGCTCACCTTCGCTTGGCTCAGTTTGCTCTGGCCACCCTGCCGTGCGATGAAGTGTGGCTTGTACTGAGTCCACTCAATCCACTCAAGGAGCGTGCGACACAGCTTCCCTTTGCTTGGCGAGCCGACTACATTCGCCGAGCCATAGATAAAGAGTCTCGACTCCGCTTAATCACCCTGGAGGAACAGCTACCCCTTCCTCACTACACCGTGCGAGCATACGAGCCTTGCGCCTGCTCTATCCTGAGTATGACTTCTCGCTCCTCATCGGGAGCGACAACCTTCGCCTCATAGATCGCTGGTATGACTACCAGCGACTACTGAAGACCATTCCTCTTCACGTCTATCCTCGCCCAGGCTATCCGATGGAAGATATCCTTCCCACGGCTCTGCCTGGAGCGACTATTTACCTCCACCCCGAGGCTCCACAGATGGACTTAGCTGCGACCGAGCTACGTGAAGCAGCCCTTCGTGGAGAAGACCTCAGCGGAGAGACGGCTGTCCCCGAGCTCTGGGAAGAGCTCCGTGCTCAGCTCCTTTCCCTCCAATCCCAATAAGTATATTCCTATGACCCCACGCCTCACATTCCTCCCCGAGTGGGTGGAGCAAGACCTCGTCCTTCTCTCTTGGCCTAACGAGACAATGGACTGGGCTTCACGTTTCCCCCAGATAGAAGCCTGCTACAAGCAAATGGCAGAGACCATTCTCGCCTACGAAGACCTCCTCATTCTCGCAAAGGACACCGAACACGTGCGTGCGCTCCTCTCCGACCAAGAGTACAAGCACGAGCTCTTCATCATGGAGATGGACTGCAATGATACGTGGTGTCGTGACTACGCGCCCTCTCG
>CAKMOP010000255.1 GCA_927910985.1 uncultured Porphyromonas sp.
GTAATCCCACTGGGGATTACGCGCGCATAACTATCACCTTCGGGCGAGAGGAGAACGGGAAGGAGGAGGGAGTGCCCGTGGATGCTTTGGGCTTACTCGGTACCTCCGCCGAGGGCGTTGTAGAGGTTGACGACGGCCTGCATCTTACTGAAGCGGTCACGGAGCTGGGTGAGCTGCGCCTGCAGGAGTGACTGCTGGGCAGTGATGACCTCGAGGTAGGAGGAGGTCTTGCCCGTCTTGAAGAGCGTCTCCGTGATAGCGACGTTCTTCTCAAGGCTCTCTATTTGCAGGCTTTCGGACTTGATTTTCGCTTCGGAGGCCTCGTAGAGAGCCAGAGCATTGCTTACTTCAGCTCCAGCGTTGTAGAGACTTTGCTGGAAGGCTAAGCGGGCTTTCTCCTCTTCGGCTTCAGCAACGCGAAGACCTGCCACGAGCTTCCCTCGGGAGAAGATCGGTTGCGCTAAGGAGCTTAGAGCCGAGGCGATGAACTTCATGGGGCTCGTCACTGCCTGTCCGAGCGTGCCTGTCCAGCCAGCACTGCCGGTGATGGTAAGGGCTGGATAGAAGGCAGCTCGCGCTCCCAACTTCTGATAGTAGCAGGAGGCTAATTGCAGCTCTGCCATACGCACGTCGGGGCGAGCAGCTAAGAGCTGGGCTGGGATGCCGAGGGCGAAGGTGGTGGGGAGCTGCTGCGACTCGAGGGTAGAGCGAATATAGCTACGGGGCGACTCGCCGAGGAGCAGGGCCAGGGCATTCTCCGTCGTGGTGATCTGTCGCTCGATCTCTGGGATGGAGGCCTCTACCTGATGGAGGTTGGAACGGGCAGACTGTACTGAGGACTCCATCGCACGGCCGAAGTCCTTCTGCGCCTGCATCACCTCGAGGGTATGGGCGGCAAGTGTGGCCGCCGATCGGGTGAGCTGGAGCTGGCGGTCGAGCATCAGTAGCGTGTAGTAGCTATTCGCCACATTCGAGATGACACGGCTACGGACAAGCTGCTGATAGGCTTCGGCACGAAGGAGCTGGCTCTGCGCCGAGCGTGAAGCATTCAGGAGCGAGCCGAAGAGATCCACCTGCCAGCTGGCTTGCACGGGGAGGGAATAGCTGAAGGCTGTGGGCGTGCCTTCGCCCTTATTGGCTGAGAGGGAAGGTGCGAGTGTCAGCGATGGGAAGAAGGAGAGGCGTGCTGCACGTAGCTGCGCCTCAGCCTGCTGTGTGGAGAGGTGGGCGGTGAGCAGGTCTACATTCTGAGCCAAGGCTTTCTCGATGAGGGCTTGCAGCGTCGTATCGGTGAAGAGCGTACGCCACGGCGTGCGCCCGAAGGTGGTGGTATCACGCTGGAGCGTATCGCCCAGCTCGTCGCGGTAGATGGAGGTATCTACCGTGGGACGCTGATAGTGCGAATAGAGCCCGCAGCTCGTGAGGCTGAGCGTGAGGACGAAGAGGGGAAGACTATGACTTGAGGGTCATCTTGATTGGAGGCTTGGGTAGAGGGAAGGAGGTCTGCTGACTGCAGGGGCTTGATGCGCTCCTGCAGGGCTTGGAAGATGATGAAGAGGGTGGGAACGAGGAAGATCTGCAGGAGCATCCCGAGGAGCATCCCGCCGACAGTACTTGCTCCTAAGGTCGCATTGCCGTTGGCTCCGACACCTGAGGCGAACATCAATGGCAGGAGCCCGATGATCATCGCCAGCGAGGTCATCAAAATGGGGCGCAGACGGGCTACCGCTCCGTGGATGGCACTCTCGATGAGTCCCTGACCAGAGCGACGACGCTCGAGGGCAAACTCTACGATGAGGATGGCGTTCTTCGCTAAGAGACCGATGAGCATAATGAGTGCGATCTGCAGATAGATGTTGTTGGTATGCCCGAAGAGGTTGGCGAAGAGGAAGGCACCCGAGAGCCCGAAGGGAATAGAGAGGATGACCGAGAGGGGCAGGACGTAGCTCTCATACTGTGCGCTCAGGATGAGGTAGACGAAGAGCAGACAGAGCCCGAAGATGAGGGCGGTCGTATCGGACGAATTTTGCTCCTCGCGCGTCATACCAGCATAGTCGTAGCCGTAGCCTGCCGAGAGGGTCGTGCTGGCAACTTCGGAGACGGCACGGAGGACGTCCCCTGTCGAATAGCCAGGAGCAGGTGATGCCATCACGTCGATGGAGGTGTAGAGGTTGAAGCGGTTCACGCTCGCTGGGCCGTACACCTTCTCCGTGGTGATGAAGGAGGTGATCGGTGCCATCTCCCCTGAGGCGGTGCGCACGTAGATATTGCTCAGGGCATTGATGTCGAGACGCTGCTGGGGAGCCGACTGCAGGAGTACGCGATAGAGCTTGCCATAGCTGTTGAAGTTCGACACGTACATCCCCCCGAAGTACCCCTGCAGGGTGGAAAGGACAGCCTGAGGGGTCGTGCCTGCACGCATCGTGGCTGCCACATCGACATCGATCAGGTACTGGGGGAAGTTCGGGTTGTACTGCGTCATCGCATAGGCCACTTCGGGGCGGGCGTTGAGGGCAGCGAGGAACTTCTGCGTCTCGGCGAAGAACTTATCCAGCGCACCGCCCGACTTGTCGAGCATCGTCAGCGACACGCCCGAGGCCATCCCATAGCCTGGGATCATCGGTGGGG
>CAKMOP010000256.1 GCA_927910985.1 uncultured Porphyromonas sp.
TATTTCACGTGCTTGCTCCAGGCATTCTAAGGAGAGGTATATCACTTATACGTGCGCGGCTAAGCATCTTAGCCCGAAAAGCATTGTCGCAAGAAGCGTATCTTTGCGCTGCAACAATATGTAAATATCTCACCGAAGATGAAGCGATTCACCTCCCTCCTGCTCCTTGTGTTAGGGGTACTCCTCAGCCTCTCCTCTTGCACCTCTGAACCCGAGGGCGACGCGCTCACGGGCTCCGTATGGAGTCTCAGCAGTCAGGGAACCGACCGCCACTCCATGACCAAGACCGACCTCAAGGTCACCTTCCTCCGCCCTGGGCAAGCCTCCATCTACGTAAGCTATGCAGCAAAGGCGGAAGAGCAGCGTGACAGTGGCTCCTCCCGCTACGAAGGGGCGCAGTCTACGACCAAGACCACCAGCTACACCTACCGCGATGGCATCGTGCGACTCCATCCCCTGAAGGAGCTTTCCGAGGACAACAGCCTTCGCCCCTCTCGAAGACTCGAGCAGCTCATCACCCGGCTCACCTCTGAGGCACGTGTCGACCTCGAAGCAGGGACAATGACCTTCCACAGAGACGATCCTAAGAAGGCATTCATCCTCCACCGCGCGAAGTAAGTGCGCTGCGCCTCACACGCAGCACCGCGCGCGAAAGACCAACCACTTCACCCGCAGACTCCCCATTCGTTCCACCCGCGGAAAGCTACCTTTCCATCGGGTGGAACGATTACTTTCCTCCCGAGGAACACGCGCTTTCCATCCCAAGGCAAGCCCCTGCCAGCCCCTTCTCCCCTCGCGCGCACACAGCTCCTATATATATTATCGTATTTTTGTAGGGTATGAGAGAGTTTATCATCACTGAAGCTAAGAGCGAGGAAGCCGTCCTCGTCGGATTGATCACTAAGAACCAAAACGAAGAGCAGGCACGCGAGTACCTGGACGAACTGGAGTTCCTCTCCTCGACAGCAGGCGTACGCACCGTGCGCCGCTTCACCCAGCGACTCGACCAAGCTCACTCCGTCACCTTCGTCGGACAAGGGGAAGCTCGAGGAAATACGCCTCTTCGTCGAGGAGAATGAGATCGGTATCGTCATCTTCGACGACGAACTCAGTCCCAAGCAGCTACGCAACATCGAGCAAACGCAAGTCAAGATCCTTGACCGCACGAGCCTCATCCTGGATATCTTCGCCTCACGAGCTACCACGGCCTACGCCAAGACGCAGGTCGAGCTGGCGCAGTACCGCTATATGCTTCCCCGACTGACCCGACTCTGGACGCACCTCGAGCGTCAGCGTGGGGGCGTGGGGATGCGTGGCCCGGGGGAGACACAGCTCGAGACCGACCGCCGTATCATCCAAGACCGCATCACCCACCTCAAAGCCGAGCTCAAGGTCATCGACCGCCAGATGTCGATGCAGCGCAAGAACCGTGGCAAGCTCGTCCGTGTTGCCCTGGTCGGCTACACCAACGTAGGCAAGTCCACTCTGATGAACGTCCTCTCCAAGAGTGACGTCTTCGCCGAAAACAAGCTCTTTGCCACCCTTGACACCACGGTGCGCAAGGTCATCGTGCATAACCTTCCCTTCCTGCTCTCCGACACCGTGGGCTTCATCCGCAAGCTCCCGACGGAGCTCATTGAGTCCTTCAAAAGCACCTTGGACGAGGTGCGCGAAGCTGACCTATTGCTTCACGTCGTCGATATTGCTCACCCCAACTTCGAGGAGCATATCGAAGTCGTCTCCTCTACCCTACGCGAGATCAATGCAGGAGCAGAGCAGCCCACTATTTTGGTATTCAACAAGATCGACGCCTTCACCTTCGAAGAGCGTGATGCTGACGACCTCGGGGAGCGCACCCGCCGCAACATCAGTCGCGAAGAGCTGCAGCAGACCTGGATGGCTAAGCTCGGAGAGAGCGGATGCTGCTTCATCTCCGCACGCACAGGCGAAGGGATCGACGAGCTCAAGCAGCTCCTCTACGACCGTGCACGTGAGATCCACGTACAGCGCTTCCCCTACAACGACTTCCTCTTCCAAGACTATAGCATAGCTGATGGCGAAGAAGAAGCATAGCCTGACCGCGTAGCCCCCAAGAGATGACGACTACACAGCCCTTCCTCTTCGGAGCAGACTCCACTGCAAGACGTGGCATACTCCTCCTCAACTTAGGCTCTCCCAACTCCCCTGCTGTAGCTGACGTACGCGACTACCTGCTTACCTTCCTGATGGATCGCAGGATCATCGGGCTGAGCTATCCTGTGCGTCACCTCTTGGTGCACCGCATCATCGTGCCTCGCCGTGCCCCGAAGTCCGCAGCGAACTACCGCACCATCTGGGACGAAGCGACTAAGAGCTTCCCGCTGATCGCCCATAGCCGTTCCATCGCCGAGCAGCTCTCTGCCCTACGCCAAGAGCCTGTAGCCATAGGGATGCGCTACGGACACCCCAGCACCGCCGAGGCACTCCAAGCACTCACCTCCTTACCTCACCTCGAGGAGATCGTCATCGTCCCCCTCTATCCACACTACGCACGTAGCAGCTACGAGACCGCTGTCGCCTTCGTCCTCGAGGAGATGCGCCGACTGAAGCTACGCCCCGTGCGTCTGCGCCTACAAGAGCCTTTCTACCACGACAAGGCGTACCGCTCCGCCCTTGCCGAGAGCATCCGCCCCTACCTCTCCAAGCCTTTTGATCGCCTCATCGTGTCGATGCACGGCATACCACTCTCCCACATCCCGAAGGCCTGCCGTGGGGAGAATGGGCACACCTCGTACTGCCGCGAGCGACGCCCTTGGCACGAGCTTCACGGCGAAGATGATTGCTACCGCCTTCAGTGCGAAGAGACCCGCCACTTCTTAGCCGAAGACCTCGGCCTTCCTCAGGAGAAGGTCGAACTGGCCTATCAGTCTCGATTGGGCTTGCACCCCTGGCTACAGCCTTATATGAGCAAGCGCATCCGCCAGCTCCCCCACGAAGGGCACGAGCGTGTGCTCGTCGTCTGCCCAGGCTTCGTATGTGACTGCTTAGAGACTATCCAAGAGATCGATGCCGAATATCGCCACGACTTCCTCTCCAGTGGCGGAAAGGAATTCACCTACATCCCTTGCCTCAATAGTCAGCCAGCCTTCGTCTCAGCCCTAAGCTCCCTCTTAGACCAGACGAACGCCAGCCCTTCCACGCTCCTCAGCGAGGAGAACAAACGGAAATACAAATACTAACCCATATAGCTTACCCTCTATGAAACGACTCATCATTGGGATGACTTCGCTCCTCCTAACTATGGGCCTTCCCCACCAAGCTACGGCACAGACCAAGGCACCCACACCTATCGCTCCCGTACCTACGCCAGCGCAGATCGCCTGGCAGGAACTGGAGACCTACGCCTTCGTGCACTTTGGGCTCAATACCTTCAATGACCTCGAATGGGGCTACGGTAATACCCCCGCAAAGACCTTCGCTCCCGAGCGACTCGACACCGAGCAGTGGGTCACCACCCTCAAGCGTGCTGGGATGAAGGGGGTCATCCTCACCGCCAAGCACCACGATGGCTTCTGCCTCTGGCCCACGAAGACCACCGACTACTCCGTCAAGAACAGCCCTTGGAAGGACGGCAAAGGCGACTTAGTACGCGAGCTGAGCGAGTCCTGCCGCAAGCACGGCCTGCTCTTCGGTCTCTATCTCTCCCCCTGGGATCGCAATAGCCGCTACTACGGTCAAAAAGAATATCAGCGCATCTTCCACGAGCAGATCCACGAGCTCACCACGCAGTACGGCAAGCTCTTCGAATACTGGTTTGACGGTGCCAACGGCGGCAACGGCTGGTACGGCGGTGCTGACTCCACCCGTCAGATCGACCCGAAGTCCTACTACCGCTACGAGGAAGCCTCGAAGATGCTGCGCAAGAACAATAAGGACATCATGATCTTCGGCGGTACCGTCCCCACCATTCGCTGGATCGGCAATGAGAAGGGCTGGGCTGGCGAGACCAACTGGGCTATGTACAATGAGGACAAGGCCAAGCACTACAGCGAGGCACAGTGGGGTATGGAGGACGCTCAGCAGTGGCTCCCTGGCGAAGTCGATGTGAGCATCCGCCCAGGATGGTTCTACCACCCACGTGAGGATCATCAGGTGCGCTCCGTGGCGAACTTGGTCAAGCTCTATTACCAGAGTGTCGGACGCAACGCAAACCTCCTCCTCAACTGCCCCATCGACCTCCACGGACGTATCCCTGCCGAAGACTCTACGCGCCTCATCGCGTGGCACGACCACCTGCAGCGCGCCTTCCGTGACAATAAGCTCCGTGGCGTCACGGCTACGGCGTCCAACCTCCGCAGTAAGACCACTAAGGACTTCGCTCCTTCACTCGCCTGTGACGGCAACACGAAGACCTACTGGGCTACCGCCGATGGCGTCACCTCGGGTAGCCTGACCTTCCGCTTCGCACGCCCCACGAGCCTCAACACCTTAGTACTGCAAGAGTACATCGCCCTCGGGCAGCGTGTCAAGCGCTTCCACATCGAGGTCGAGCGTGAGCCAGGCGTCTACACGCCCATCGCCACCAGCGACAGCCTCACCACCATTGGCTACAAGCGCATCATCCACTTCGAGCCTGTCGAAGCTCGCTCGCTGCGTCTCACCATCGACGAGTCGAGAGGCCCGATCTGTATCGCGGAAGTCGCTGCCTACCTCACGCCCGAAGTGCTCGAAGCTCCAAGCGTTCGCCGTGACGAGACCGATAGCGTGCATATCTTCTCCACCACACCAGGCGTACGCATCGAGTACCAAGTGACGGATGCCACAGGGAAGTCGCTGACCAACGGCTGGACACGC
>CAKMOP010000257.1 GCA_927910985.1 uncultured Porphyromonas sp.
GAGGACATCAAGGCTATCGCCACACTATTACTGCACGTGTCACGCACCATCGCAAACCTCTTCACGTCATCGAAATACCCTTTGATAAGGCAGTAGACTGCATCACCCTTGCCCTAAGAGAGCTTATAAGATGAATCCTTATAGTAAGGAGCCTAAGGCTACCTTCGATAAGGGATATAACGCAGTCTCTGATGATGCGTATAAGAGCACTCCTGAGAATGATTGGAAGAAGTATTCAGGTATGAGTCTTATCCGTAAGTGGGATGGGAAGAAGTTGGTTGACGACAATAACTCTACCAGCGACTTTGAAGTAAAGCCTGCTTCGCTTGGTCTAAAGAAGTAGCTCCTTAGGGCAAGCAGCCCTTCAGGCTACGTCTTCAGCCTTATTAATCATCTCTGACGGCCTTGCCCCCACGTCCTTTGACTTGTGGGGGGCTTGGGCATCGTCTAACCTTTCATAATGAATAGAAGTATATTCAGATATGCACGCATCCATCTATCGCTTCGTGCTGGCCTTAGTCCTTTTCTCAGGGCTGGTGTCTTGTACGCGTAACGAAGCGCCACGACGTCGCTCCAACTCACGCTCTTCGGTCGATCACTTGATTATCAAAGAGGTCTTCTATATCGGTCATGTCACCGTAAAGAGCTTCCCTGCTGAGTGGGATCTGCCTCCTGCGAAATCGTGGTACGAAGACGATCAATACATCACGATTTATAATCCTACATCCAGCGTCAAGTACCTCGATGGTCTGGCACTTTGCACCACAGCACTCGATCCTTCGGATGAGCGTACCTTTGCTGGTAAGGAAGACTTCCGTCGCAAGTACCTCGGGATGGAAGCAATCTCGTACTTCCCTGGCAGTGGGCAAGAGCATCCTATCCAGCCCGGACAAACGGTGGTCATAGCTAAGTATGCCATCGACCACGCTAAGGAGTACTTCGTGCGACTCAATAAGCAGGCCGATGAGTATGGAGAGCCACACGAAGATCCTAAGCGCTATAAGGGCATAGATTCGCTCCTTGACTTGACTAAGGCGGACTGGGAGTGGACGAATATTGACTATGATGCTCTGAAGATGAACAACCCTAATGTGCCTGACCTCGTTCCTATCCTGACGGGAGTGAATAAGGAGGGTGAAAAGTATGCAAACTTTGGTCTCAAGCAGATCTCTGGGCAGAATGGGATTGCTCTTATCCAGCTTCCTTGGACGCCCGAAGACTTCAAGGCTAACCACCAAGATACCAAGGAGCGTCTCGGCTACCGACACTATATCAATGTTACCAATAGCCAGTTCGCAGACTTCTATGCTATTGAAGTACCCTTCTCGAAGGCCTTGGATTGCATCACGGTCTGCCCCAAGCGGCGCTACAAAATCAATCCCTACAAGAATACTTTTGATAAAGGCTATAACGCCGTTACGGAAGTGAGTGCAAAGAACCTTCGTAAGAGCGACTGGCAGAAATACTCTGGTCTTGGGCTTATTCGTAAGTGGGATGGTAAGAAGTTTGTCGATGATAACAACTCGACCAGCGACTTTGAGGTCAAGCCTGCTTCACTGGGCTTGAAGAAGGCTACCCCTACCGACAAGTAAGCTCCGTCTCACTTATTCCTCTCCTTTGACGACCTCGCCCTCACGCCCTCTTGGCTCGTGGGGGGCGAGGTCGTCTGTGTATCGCTCTATTTATTACGTACTTTTGCAGGTGAATCTGTAAACGAATCAGAAGATGTATTCTGTAGAAGAAATAAGAACACAATTCCCTATACTCGAAGCGGAAGTCTATGGTAAGCCCCTGGTCTATCTGGACAATGCTGCGACGACGCAGAAGCCTCGCTGCGTCTTAGATACTATCCAAGAAGCGTACTATTCAGCTAATGCCAACGTCCATCGTGGGGTGCATTACCTGAGCCAGATAGCGACAGAGCACCACGAAGCAGCCCGTCGCCGTGTCGCAGAGTTCATCGGTGCGCCCTCTACCGAAGGGCTGATCTTCACGCGTGGCACTACCGAAGCAATCAACTTAGTCGCCACTTCGGCGGGTGAAGCCTTTATCTCCGCAGGGGATGAAGTGCTGATCAGCACGATGGAGCACCACTCGAATATCGTCCCTTGGCAGATGATGTGTGCACGCCGTGGGGCGCAGCTGCGTGTCATCCCCTTGACCTCGACAGGCGAACTGGATATGGATGCCTACCGCTCGCTCCTGAGTGAGCGCACGCGTCTGGTGGCTGTCGCCCACGTCAGCAACGTCCTCGGCACGGTTAATCCCGTGGCGGAAGTCACTCGCTTGGCACACGAAGTCGGGGCGCTTGTCCTCATCGATGGCGCGCAGGCCATTGCGCATACAGTGGTCGATGTGCAGCGGATCGGTGCGGACTTCTATGCCTTCAGTGCACATAAGATTTATGGACCTACGGGCATCGGTGCCCTCTATGGTCGTCCCGAAGTGCTCAACAAGATGCCCCCCTATATGGGTGGAGGGGAGATGATCGAGCGTGTGACCTTCGAGAAGACTACCTATAATAGCTTGCCCTTCAAGTTCGAAGCCGGCACACCCGATTATGTCGGTTCGACAGCCTTTGCGCGTGCACTGGACTTCGTCAGCGAAGTGGGGATTGAAGCCATCGCAGCGCACGAAGACGCCCTCTTACACTATGCTACCGACCGATTGAAGAGTGAATTTCCCGATAGCTTCATCTTAGGCGAAGCACCCAATAAGGGCGGTATCCTTTCCTTCGGTATTGGCTCGATTCATCCCTTTGACTTAGGGACGCTCCTCGACCGTATGGGCGTAGCTATTCGCACGGGACACCATTGCGCTGAGCCGTTGTTGGCTTCTTTGGGGCATCAAGCCGTAGCGCGCGCCTCCTTCGCCCTCTACAATACGCGCGAGGAGGTGGATGCCTTCTTTGACGCCCTGCATCGCGTTGTCCCGATGTTGCGCTAAGCTGCTACCCAAGATGACTCGATCTAATAAGAAGCACGAGCCACTCCGTATGTCCTTCCGAGAAGGGGGAGGCTTGGAGTGTGGTTGTGATGAAGCAGGGCGCGGCTGCTTGGCTGGCCCTGTCGTGGCGGCTGCAGTGATCTTGCCTCCAACCTTCTATCATCCTTTGCTCTTTGACTCCAAGCAACTGACCGAGGCGCAGCGCGACACACTTCGTCCGATTATTGAGGAGGCTGCGCTGGCGTGGGGCGTGGGGATTGTCTCTCCTCAAGAGATTGATGAGGTCAACATCCTGCAAGCCTCTTTCCTTGCGATGCATCGTGCGATTGATGACCTGCTCCTTCGTCCTGACTTGCTCCTGATTGATGGCAACCGCTTCCGCCCTTATCACGACATTCCCCACGAGTGCATCGTAAAGGGAGACGCTACGTTTGCAAGCATTGCTGCCGCCTCGATCTTAGCCAAGACGCATCGTGATGAGCTGATGCTTGCCGAGGAGGTGCGCTATCCTGGCTACGGCTTCGCTGGGCACAAAGGGTATCCGACACCAGCACACCGCAGTGCTATCCAAAGCTTAGGCCCTTCGCCCATTCACCGGATGACCTTCCGCTTGCTCTGACTTCTCCTATTATATATAAGTAGATACATCTGTCCGCCTCTCCCTTTCCTTGGGGGGAGGCGGATGTTTCTTTTGTAGGAAGTATTCAAAGCAATATTGCTCCGCCCTCAAAGCACTATTGCTTCGTGCCTCGACCTATATTGCTCCGCCTTGTGACTTATATTGGTCGGATTGCGGAGCAATATAGATTTGTGGGGGAAGGGTAGGGCTTTGGGGAGCTTTTTCTTCGGAGAAGGGGTCTTCCCCGCCTTCTGCCTCCTTCCTTTCATGGGGAAATGGGCTCATCTTCTTCATAAGAGTGAAATTTTTTTCACCCTTTGTAAGTTCCTTGTTTATGGGAAAATGAATGCAACTCGTCAGGGTATTCTCTCGACTTTTTCTTGGAAAGATTTGGTTTGTATTTAGAATTTGCTCTA
>CAKMOP010000258.1 GCA_927910985.1 uncultured Porphyromonas sp.
TGCGGAGGCTACGTTGCCCACATTGACTGCGACGAGCACCTCCGTAGGCTTGGGGGTGGGGCGGTCACTGCTGAGCTTGAGCATCCAGAGTAGGAGGAGGAAGAGGGCGTGGCAAGCCACAGTCACCAAGATGGCGAGGGCACCACGGCGCGGAGCTGCGGGATCGGTCTGTGGCATAGGGCTTATAGGGCTGATGCAGGCTCGCTCTCGGCGCGTGTCGCTAAGACGACCTTGAGGGAGGACTGAGCAGCGGCGTTGATGACAGCGACGACCTCCTTGTAGGGCACGCTCTCGTCCGCTTGGATGGAGACGAAGGCTTCAGGATGCTCAGCGGCGAAGATGCCTAACTGCTCCTTCAGTTGCTCGGGGGTGAGCTCCGTGGGAGTAGCACGGTCGATAGCCAGATAATAGTGGAGGTCAGGGGTGAGGGTAATCCGTGCCGAGGGGGTCTCGGGAACGGACTGCGGGGCAGAGGTAGGCAGGGTGACCTTGATCGTATTCGGTACGATGATGGTACTGGTCACCAGGAAGAAGATCAGCAGGAGGAAGATGACGTCCGTCATCGAAGCCATACTGAAGCTGTCGGCGACTTTGGTCTTACGCTTGAGTGCCATACGGTCGTAGGTAAGCTAAGCTACTGATGGAGGCTTAGTGCACCTCGTTGAGCATATCCATAAATTCCATCGTCTTGGCCTCCATCTTACCACCGACCTTGTCGAGCTCAGCGACGAGATAGTTGTAGGCGAAGAGGGCGACGATACCCACGACAAGACCACCGACAGTCGTTACTAAGGCTTCGTAGATACCGCCCGAGAGGAGGGCAACATCGACACCGCCTGATCCAGCATTAGCCATATCGAAGAAGGCGCGCACCATACCCGTGACCGTGCCGAGGAAGCCAATCATCGGTGCACCAGCGGCGATGGTAGCGAGGATGGGAAGCCCCTTTTCAAGGCGACCAATCTCAATGTTTCCGACATTCTCGACGATGACCAGGACGTCTGACATCGGGCGACCGATGCGGGTCAGCCCCTTGCGGATCATACGTGCATAGGGGGTGTTCGTGTCGTCACAGAGCTTGATAGCCGAAGGGGTCTTCCCCTCGAGGACATAGTCCTTGATACGCTCGACGAAGTACTTGTCTTCGCGACCCGCAGCGCGTAGCTGGAGGTACTTCGAGACGAAGATGTAGAGGGCTAAGAGTGAGAGTACGAGCAGGACGATCATGATCCAGCCGCCCTTGGTGGCCAGATCAAGGATGGAGAGTGAGGCCTGAGGGGTCGTGTCAGCGAGAGTCTGGGCCAAAGCGGCCGTTGCAGTAGTATCCACGGGGTCTGTAATCGATATAAATGTGAATGGATGAATGCTTGAGGGGGCTACTTCGAGCTGGTGAGGCAAGCGCGGTAGCGACGGATCGTCTCTTGAGTCCGAGGTAAAGGGCGTCGGAGATGAGGGCGTGTCCGATGGAGACTTCGGAGAGGAAGGGGATGGCTTCGGAGAAGAAGCGGAGGTTCTCCAAGCTCAGGTCGTGACCCGCGTTGAGCTCAATGCCCAAGGTACGGGCGTGCTCGGCAGCCTGGATGAAGGGAGCTACAGCGCGGGCGTGGTCAGCGGAATAGCCTGAGGCATAGGGCTCGGTATAGAGCTCGACTCGGTCGGTGCCGAGTGCGGCCGCAGCGTCGAGATTCTTGAGGTCAGTCCCGACAAAGATCGAGGTGCGGATGCTCCAAGCGTGGAGCTGTCCGAGGATCTCGGAGAGGAAGTCACGGTGTCGCGCTACGTCCCAGCCTGCACTGCTGGTCAGGGCATCGGGAGCGTCAGGCACCAAGGTCACCTGATGAGGACGCACTTCCTCGACCAGTGCCATAAAGGAAGGAATGGGGTTTCCCTCGATATTGAATTCAGTCGTGAGGACTTTCTTTAGCTCTCGTACGTCTTGATAGCGGATGTGTCGCTCGTCAGGGCGGGGATGTACCGTGATTCCTTGCGCTCCGAAGCGCTCACAATCCAGAGCTACCTGCAGGAGGTTGGGGACGTCTCCGCCTCGTGCATTACGCAGCGTAGCTATCTTATTTACATTGACGCTTAGTTGAGTCATACGGCGAACTTTTATACATTTGTAGACAGGCTTCACGCCCAGATAGATACAAAGTTAAGTTTATTTGACCTACCTACGATAACTTAACCTCCTTCGATTCCTCTATGTACAAGATCGCACTCGTCGCTTCATCGCACCTCTCGGCACACGCCGCCCCTCTTGCTGAGCTCTTCCGCCTCCTCGATCGCCCCGATGTGAGCCTGTGGTGTGACCGTAGCTTTCAGCGTACACTCGCCTCTGATTTTGACCTCCATCCTGAGATAGTAGGCTATATACCAGCGGACTACAGCCCGATGGATATGGACTTTGTCATCAGCTTGGGTGGGGATGGTACGCTGCTAAGGGCTGCGCGTCGGGTCTTTGCCGAGGGGACGCCCGTCTTAGGGCTGAATATGGGACGATTGGGCTTCCTCACCGATCGAAGCGTCCAAGAAGCTTTACCCCTGCTCTCGCGCCTTTTTGAGGGGAAGTACACGACGGAGCGGCGTATGCTGCTCTCGGTAGAAGTCGACGAGACGCACTACGGTGAAGCCCTGAACGAAGTAGCCCTGCTGAAGCGTGAGACAGGCTCGATGATTACCCTGCATACCCGTCTTGCGGGGGACGAGCTGGCCAGCTATGAGTGTGACGGGCTGGTCATCGCGACACCTTCGGGCTCTACGGCCTATTCGCTCAGTGCCTATGGTCCGCTGATGATGCCTCAGGTAGGGGCGATGCTCATCACGCCTATTGCGCCGCATTCGTTGACGATGCGCCCCCTGGTCATTCCCGAGGATGAGATGATTGAGATGACGGTCTCAGCGCGCAATAATACCTTCCTCATCGTCCTCGATGGGCAGACGAAGATCCTTCCCTGCGGGGCTAAGATTATCATTCGTAAGTCGGTAAATAGTCTTTGCCTCTTGCATCTCGATAAGCATTCCTTTGCCGACACGCTTCGTAAGAAGCTCTTGTGGGCAGCACCCGTGCGCGAGTAGCTCGCAGGGAGGTGCAAAAATGACTCCGCCCCAGACGCTGTCCATGTGACAGGTCTGGGGCGGAGCTTTTTCTTATCGAAGGGGGGGATGACTCCTTTGGGGAGCTACCTCTTCGCTTAGCGACGGATACCGAGTTCCTTGATGATAGCACGGTAACGCTCGATGTCGATCTTCTGGAGGTAGTCGAGCATACGACGACGCTTACCGATGATCATCTTCAGAGCGCGCTGGGTGCTGTAGTCCTTCTTGTTCTTCTGCAGGTGACCCGTCAGGTGGGAGATGCGGAAGGTGAAGAGGGCGATCTGGCTTTCAGGGCTACCCGTGTCCGTGGAGGACTTACCATACTTTTCGAAGAGCTCAGTCTTCTTAGCTGAATCTAAATACATAGCTTGTACTTAAAGGTGAAACAAAATACCGCCGTCGTCAGCTTGTCCTTTGCCTCACAGGAGTACGCAGGCAGACAGACGACGCTCGGATCGTGCCGCAAAGGTACAATAATCTCGCCAAATGAACGACTTACCTGCGATAAGCATTTGAGACAAACACTTGTAATTGTTTCTCCAAAGAGCGGCGCTCTTGCAAAGGGCACAGCAGCTCTGCGTTGGTCGCACGCCCTGATCTGACCAGGACGGTGTGTGCACCTATATAGATCGGTGTGTGAAGCTATATAGGTCAATGCGCCGACCAATATAAGTTCGTCCGCCGACCTATATTGCTTCGCTTGGTAAGCTATATAGGTCGGAGAGCTCCCCTCGGGAGAGAGCTTGATTCGCCTTCGGGATGATGAAGCTTAATGAGCTATTTGCCTCCTTGCTGTGTTATATAGCAAATCACTTATAGAATCCTTGTAACAGAAGATGAAGACAAGAACAATTGCACACTTAGTTATTGGCTTTGGGAAGGCAGGTAAGACACTGGCTGCCGACCTGGCTAAGCACGGCGAATCGGTTATCCTCGTCGAGCAGAGTGCCACGATGTACGGCGGCACCTGTATCAATATCGGTTGTATTCCCTCGAAGCTCCTTCTTGTCGAAGGTGAGAAGAGCGAACGACTCTCCGATAAGTCCGCTGCTTTCACCGCTGCGATGCAGCGCCGCGAACAACTCACCTCCGCCCTGCGTGCTGCTAACTACAATAAGTTAGCTTCCATCCCTGGCGTGGAAGTTCTGACCGGTAAGGCGCGCTTCCTCTCGCCCCATGTCGTGGAAGTCACGACCGAGAGCGGTGTGGAGCAGATCGAAGCCAAGCAGATCTATATCAACACGGGGGCACGCTCGGCAAAGCTCTCCCTCGAGGGTGCAGACGATAAGCGTATCTACGACAGCACGGGGCTCCTCCAGCTCGAGTCGCTCCCCAAGCGTCTGGTCATCGTCGGTGGTGGCTATATCTCGCTGGAGTTCGCCTGTATGTATGCTGCCTTCGGTAGCCAGGTGACGATCCTCGAGCAGGGAAGTGTCTTCTTAGCGCGCGAAGATCGTGATGTCGCTGAGGCGATGCTCGCGATGCTCTCTGACCGTGGTATTCAGGTTGTCCTGCAGGCCGAGACCCAGCGGTTTGTCCCAGCAGAGGATGCTGTCACGGTCGTCACGTCGCAGGGGGACTACGCTGCCGAAGCCGTCTTGGTCGCCATCGGTCGCCGTCCCAACGTAGAGGAGCTGAACCTCGAAGCCGCTGGTGTCGCTCTGACTCCTCGAGGCTTCATTCAGGTCGATGAATATCTGCGTGCCGCTCCCCATATTTGGGCGATGGGCGATGTCGCCGGTAGCCCACAGTTCACCTATGTCTCTCTGGACGACTACCGCATTGTGCGTGATCAGCTCTTCGGCGAAGGCAAGCGCACGACCCGTGACCGATCGCTCCTGCCGACAAGCGTCTTCACCACCCCTGCGCTGGCACAGATAGGGATGACCGAGACGCAGGCTGCTGCCTCGGGTCGCCCCTATGAAGTCAAACGTCTGCAGACGGTCGCTATCCCTAAGGCAAAGGTGCTTGGGGAGACCCACGGCCTGCTGAAGGCGATTGTCGACAAGGAGACGGGGCTGATCTTGGGCGCAACGCTCTTCTGCCCCGAAGCGCACGAGCTCATCAACCTCCTGAAGCTCGCGATGGATCATCAGGTGCCTGCCTCCGCACTCCATACGCAGATCTTCACGCATCCTACCATTGCCGAAGCTCTGAACGACCTCTTTGCCCCCAACTAACCTCGGGCAAAGAACCCACTTCTCCTAAGTGCCACGGCCGACCTATCTCGCAAGATAGGTCGGCCGTGGTGCGTCTGGGGAGAGTCTGTGGCGAAGCAGTCCGCTACGGGGTCTTCAGTAGACGCTGTATTTCGCTGAGCTTGTTGAGGGCTTCCAGTGGTGTGAGGCTGTCGATATTGACGGTCAATAGACGCTCACGTATATCGGAGAGGACAGGATCATCGAGCTGGAAGAAGCTCATCTGTACCCCTCCCGTGATGCTGCTACTTGGCTCGGTGGTCGAGGGCGTAGCTGCTCGGCTAACCTTCACTTCGGAGCTGAGCCCTGTGACCTGGTGGATGTGCGCTGATTCCAATTGGGCGAGGATGTCCGTGGCCCGCTGGGTGATGCTGCGTGGCATACCGCCGAGACGTGCCACCTGGATACCGAAGCTGTGCTCACTACCGCCACGGACGAGCTTGCGCAAGAAGAGCATACGCCCTTCGATCTCACGTGCGGAGACGTTGTAGTTCTTGACGCGCTCAAGTCTTCCCTCTAAGTCGTTGAGCTCGTGGTAGTGCGTGGCGAAGAGGGTCTTCGGACGACCGTGGGGATTGTCGTGCAGGTATTCGATGATCGCCCAGGCGATGGAGATACCGTCATAGGTGCTGGTGCCTCGTCCGAGCTCGTCAAAGAGGACGAGCGAACGAGGAGTGAGGGCGTTGAGGATGCTGGCAGCTTCCTGCATCTCGACCATAAAGGTTGATTCGCCTCGAGAGATATTGTCCGAAGCTCCGACACGGGTGAAGATGCCATCGGTGAGTCCGAGGTGAGCTGCTTCGGCTGGGACGAATGAGCCTATTTGTGCCAAGAGGACGATGAGTGCAGTCTGGCGAAGGAGAGCGGATTTACCGCTCATATTCGGCCCTGTGATGACCATAATCTGTGTCTCTTCGGTATCTAAATGTACGTCGTTCGGCACGTAGCTCTGCCCGAAGGGGAGCTGCTTCTCGATGACGGGATGGCGACCGGAGCGTATGTCGATGGTGAGTCCGTCATCCACGACAGGGCAGACGTAGCGCTCGGTGACGGCTACTTCGGAGAGGCTCGTGAGACAGTCTAATTCGGCGATGACGCGCGCATCCTGCTGGAGGGGACGGACGAAGCGTGATAGACGTGCCAGGAGTGCGCTGTAGAGTTGCCCTTCGAGGGCGGCGATACGCTCCTCAGCGCCGAGGATCTTCTCCTCGTATTCCTTGAGCTCGGGGAAGATGTAGCGCTCGGCATTGGCCAGAGTCTGTTTGCGTGTCCAGTCCTCGGGCACCTTGTCTTTGTGGGCGGAGCGCACCTCGATGTAGTAGCCGAAGACATTATTATAGGACACCTTGAGCGAAGGAATGCCCGTGCGTTCGCTCTCGCGTCGCTGGAGCTCAAGCAGGTAGTCCTTGCCGTGGGAAGAGAGGCAACGCAGCTCATCCAGCTCGCTGCTCACGCCTGGAGCGATGGTCGTGCCACGACCAAGGGCGGCTGGTGGTTCTTCGGTCAGCGTCCCTTCAATGTCGGTGATGAGGTCGCCCATCGGCTGCAGACGGCCGGCGATGCCTTGCAGCTCGGGCGAAGGGCTGGCGGCGAGAAGCGCACCTATTTGCTCGACTTGGGTGAGCGACGAGGCGAGCTGGCGCACTTCGCGTGGAGAGATACGCCCGACGACAACCTTGGAGGCCATACGCTCGAGGTCACCGATACCGATGAGTAGCTCCGTGGTGGTGCGACGTAGCTCTGTGGAGCGTATCAGCTCGGTCACGATAGCTTGGCGGCGGTGGATCTCCGTGAGATCGATCAGAGGGAAGGACAGCCAGTGGCGCAGAAGTCGCCCCCCCATAGCTGTCTGGGTATGATCGATGATGTCGAGGAGGCTCTTACCTTCCTCGCGGTTCATTGGCGCAAGGATCTCTAAGCTACGGAAGGTGAATCCGTCGAGGCGCATATAGCTCAGGCGGTCGATACTTCGTAGCGTAGTGATGTGCCCGAGCTCGTGGTGGCTGGTGAGTTCAAGGTAGTTGAGGATGGCTCCAGCGGCAGCGATGGAGGCTGGACGCTGCTCGAGGCCTAAGCCCTTGAGGGTGTGCAGGCCGAAGTGGGCGGTGAGCTTGCTGCGATTGTTCTCGACGGCGAAGGTCCAGTCCTCGACTTCGAAGATGAAGCCACGGTAGCCGATGGCCTTGTCAAAGAGGTTGCGTGTCGTGCGCTCGACGAGGACTTCCTTCGGCTGATAGGAGCTGAGGAGCTTCTCGATATGCTCGGGTGAGCCTTCGGAGACAACAAATTCGCCCGTAGAGATGTCGAGCAGGGAGACGCTTCCCATAGCTCCATCGCTCGAGAGCCACACGGCCGCTAAGTAGTTATTCTCCTTACTTCTGAGGACGTTGTCCCCAAGGACGACCCCAGGAGTGACGAGCTCGGTGATGCCCCGCTTGACGAGCTTCTTGGTCAGCTTCGGGTCTTCGAGCTGGTCACAGATGGCTACACGCCGCCCTGCGCGTACGAGCTTGGGCAGGTAGGTGTCAAGGGCGTGGTGGGGAAAGCCCGCCAGCTCCACGTGCATCGCTGAGCCGTTGGCGCGCCGCGTAAGGGTAATCCCGAGGATCTCGGAGGCGGCTATGGCATCATCGCTGAAGGTCTCGTAGAAGTCGCCGACGCGAAAGAGGAGGATAGCATCGGGGTGCTTGGCTTTGAACTCCAAGTACTGCTTCATCATCGGGGTCTCTGCGATCTTCTTTGCCATAGTGTGCTTGTGGGGCTTTACTCTGAGGGGGATAGGGGAGAGGAGGGATTACTGGGCGTCTTTGGGCAGGACGTCACGGAGGAGGTCAGCGAAGAACTCCCCACGGGTCAGGCGCCCGTTGTCGACGACGACACACTCGACCTCACCGCGTGCAGCGAGGCTCCCGTCGAGGTGCAGGATACCTGATAGAAAACGAGCTTGGGCGCACGCATAGCACAGCGGAGTGCCGAGCGGTAGTGGTCGCCACTGCGTAGGCTCTTCTTATAGGAGATAGATACTTTGGTGACGAAGGCATCCAGGCCATCTTCGTGCATCTTGCCGAAGTTCACACCCAGGCTCTCGAGGAACTCATGTCGCGTATGCTCCATGTAGTGCTGGTAGTTGGCGTTGTTGACGACGCCCTGTAGGTCGCACTCGTAGTCGCGCACCTTCATCTCGAGGGTGAATAGATATTCCAATGGAGTAGTCTTGATTAGTTTGTCCTCCCCGTAGGCTGGGGCGGTATGGGGTACCGAAGGTCTGTGGCGGGGCCCTTCCTTACCCTATAATATTGTACGAATGAATGCGGTGCCACACGGGTGCAAAGGTACGGCAAAAGTGTGAGTGCCTGCCTATCGAGCCACAAGCGTAGAGCTCTTTAGCAGGAAGCTACGCATCCCTCTGATCGTCAATAGCGAAGCGAGCACTGCGCAGGCAATAGCCCGCACAGTGCTCGCTTCGCCTAGCTGGACTTCGTCGGAGCGAACGGGGAGCGCGTTAGATCGGCATATAGATGAGACCATTGCACAAGGCCATCTCTTCACAGCTTGCACTTTCCTCCTTCGAACTTCTCAGCCTAAAGCCTCCGATTTGCGAGGGAAGAAGGTACGAGTAATGAAGAAGTGGTCTTGCGCAATGGTCCCATATATAGGTATATGGGTGCATGGTAGAGCTATATAGGATGGCGAAGAAAGCTATATAGCTTTGGACTGATTCCTGTATAGCTTTGTGAAGTGACCTCTATTAGTTTATCGCTCCGCGTAGGGATAAAAGTTGCGGACGAGTGGCAGATAAGTTTGGACTACGTACGTGGCTCTAATATCTACGTACGTGGATATTTAGATTTACGTGCCTGGTCTTTAAGACTACGTGCATAGACAAAGGAAAACCACTACGGGAAGGTGCTTTTTT
>CAKMOP010000259.1 GCA_927910985.1 uncultured Porphyromonas sp.
GCCTTCGCTGGAGCTGTAGATCTCTTGCTCTCGATTCGATCCGAAGCAAAGAGCAAGAAGGACTGGGCGACCTCTGACCGTATACGTGATGAGCTCTCTGCTCTTGGCTTCACCGTCAAGGATACGAAGGAAGGCACCGAATGGTCGCTCTAAAGATTTATGCGCTATAGCTTAGTTATCCCCGTATATAATCGCCCCGAAGAGGTACGCGAGCTGTTAGAGAGCCTTACTCGGCAAGAGCTCTTCGACTTCGAGGTAATCATCGTTGAGGATGGTAGCTCTATAAGTTCGCAAGAGGTAGTCGATAGTTATCAGGGGAGTCTTCCTATACTTCGATATATCGCTGTGCCGAATGGTGGACCTTCACGTGCGCGCAATATTGGAGCAAGAGAAGCTCGAGGTGAGTATATTATCATCTTGGACTCCGATGTCGTCGTACCTGCTGGCTATCTCTCCGCAGTGGATGATTATCTGCAGGAGCATCCCGTAGATGCCTTTGGAGGACCTGATGCAGCATCAGATGACTTCACGCCTGTACAGAAGGCGATCAACTATGCGATGACCTCACCTCTGACGACAGGGGGAATACGTGGAGGCAGTGCCAATGGAATGGAGCAATTCAAGCCTCGTAGCTTCAATCTCGGCTGTCGTAGCTCGGTGTATCGCCAGCTTGGTGGGTTCAATGAGACGCTTCGCTTCGGCGAAGATATCGACTTCAGCCTACGACTCATAGAAGGAGGATACAGCACTGCTCTTATTTCCAAAGCCTTTGTCTACCATAAGCGAAGGGTTGACTTCTGGAAGTTCTTCAAGCAAGTGCACAACTCGGGGATTGCTCGTATCCACCTCGAGACACGCCATCCAGGCAGTACACGTTTGGTACACCTTCTCCCAGCACTCTTTACCATCGTCTCTGCGATATCCCTCTTCTTTCATATCGGTCAATGCTGGCTGATTATCCTGGCATTGATTCTCTTCGGAGATGCTTATGCTCGTACTGGGCGCTCCATGGAAGTAGCCCTTTTGGCTGTGCCAGCGTGCTTCATCCAACTATGGGGCTATGGATCGGGCTTCCTCAGAGCCTGGTGGGGAAAGTACATCCTACGCCGTCGGGAGTTCGTCGCCTTCAAGGATAATTTCTATGAGTAGGGAGGCAAATCGCTACATCATCCTCTGTGGAGTGCTCTTGGTGCTTACCTCCGTCGTGCAGTCATGTCGACCAAAGGTGGCTCCCGCTTCCTTAGGGGAAGTGTATCTTCCAGATCATCTGACGTCCCCACAGCAAAAACTCAGCTACCTCATCGACCACTATTGGGATAAGATGGAGGCACAGCCCGACACTACCCAATCCCTCGTAATCCGACAGGTAGAGGACTTCTGTGCGCTTATACATGCTGCACCGCTCGACAAGGTACAGCGGAGTATCATTCGTCCGCTTAATGCCCTCTCTGGATCAGCCCTTCAGACGGCTCTTACGACCTATACGACACAGCTCTATCGCCCAGAGAGTAAGCACTATAATGAGGAGTTCTATCGGTTTATCTTGGCTTGGGAAAAATGCTCAATGAAGCTTGATTCTGCTCGCCGAGTAGCGGCCTATCTACAGGAGATACGACTGAGAAATAATGCCGTGGGACATCTCGCCCAAGACTTTGTCTACCATACCAGTGATACTACGGGTATAGTAGCACGAAGACTCTCTCACTTCGCGGCTCCCTACACCTTACTCATCCTCTCTGTCGACTCAGACACAAGGAATATACAGTGGGGCAAAGCCTTTCAGCAGAGTAAGTCACTTGTCCGTATGATGAAGCAGCATACACTACGTCCCTTAGTCATCTATACGGGCAATACGCGCCCAGACTCCATACAGAGGAGTCTCTGGAGCGGAGCAACATTTGCCTATGACTCTGCACAACTCATCGCCAATCAAAAGCGCTATGACTTGAGCCGAGGCAGTACCCTTTATCTATTGGATGCGAAAAAGAGAGTACTCCTCCGTAATACCACCATCCCCAAGGTGGCTACATACCTCCATGCCCGAGATGAAGAGTAAGCGCCTACTGACCGAACTACTGGACTATATCGAGCTCTTTGAGCAGTCCTTCCCGCTTGAAGAGGAGCTAAGTCTGAAAAGCTTCCTCATCTTTGCTCAGAGTATGCAGGAGGGAGCTATGACCTCCTCTGAGCTATCTGTGCGCCCTATGACGATGGGACAGCAGCAGCGCGAAGTATCAATCGCACGACACCTCAGTCTCCTGCACCGCTACTCTAAAGGCTATATCAAGCGTGCCCTCACTGCATCAGACCTTCTACAAAGCGAAGAAGAATATTCCTATTTGGCAAGTTTGATGAATGGAATTCCCCAGACCAAGACGGAGCTGAATGCTCTCAATGCAATGGAGAAGACCTCTGGAGCTGAGATCATCCGACGTTTAGTAGCCAAGGGGCTGGCGGAGGAACGACCGGATGAGCGCGACAGACGTAGCGTCTTGGTCTCTATCACGCCTCAGGGACGTGCCGAGTTGATGAAGGTATTCCCTCAACTTCGCACTGCAGCCCTCCTTCTTTCCGCACCTCTCCAAGAGTCACAGCAATCCACGCTGGACTTCCTCCTTCACTATCTCTGTGAAGCTCTCTCTACACTACCTCCAGCCAAGAGCGATAGCGATCTCTCCGAGTTGCTTAGCTCAATGCGCCGTGATGGTACTTCCTCTTATTAGTATCTTTAGTTATGCTACTTTTCGAGCTACTCTTTACCTTTGCCAAAGGCCTTCTCATCGGCATCTTAGTCTCTGCACCTATGGGTCCCACAGGACTTCTATGCTTGAGAGAGACGACACGTGGTAGTCGTCGCGATGGGATGCTGGTAGGCCTTGGCGCCACGCTCAGTGACTTGGTCTATGGTCTTATTGCTTACTGGGGTGTCGGTATCGTGCTCAATCTCTTAGATCAGTATAGTAGTTCGCTACGACTTGGAGGAAGCATCTTCATCTTAGGCTTCTGCATAATCCTCTTGACACGTCATGTAGAGACCACTGAAGAGGATACCCCAACTCCTCCTCACCGCCTCAAATCAGCGTATAGTGTCAAGAAGGTATCAGGAGCCTTTGCACTCACACTATCTAACCCCTTTATCATCCTTCTCTTTCTCCCTCTATACGCGCGCCTCGAATTTGTCCGAGCTGTGAAGCTCCAATTCATTGAGCTCTTTGTCGCTATGGCGGGTATCGGTATCGGGTGCCTCTTGTGGTGGGTCGTCCTCACCTATATTGTGAAGAAGCTCTCTGCCCGCTTTGGCATGAAGAGTCTCGAATGGATCAATAGAATTGTTGCCATTGTGCTCATAGCCATAGCACTGGTAGGTATCTACTCCTCTATCTTTGAATAATCTCATCTAAGGGGCTATGTCGCCCCGTCTATTTCCCTCTGAAGCAAGCTTATATTCCACGTATAGAGCGTGCATCACGCACGCTCGCTGACCTCACCTCCGTACTACGAGAGCAGGGCGAAGTCCTTTACATCGACACACTGAACTGGCGTACGGACTATCCTCATCGTCCTCTGGTAGCAGCTTACTTAGGCTATGACGAGAAGGCTCTATACATCACCTACGTTGTCGATGGACAAGACCTTCGTACACTCTCCCCAGGGGATGGTAATTATGTTCACGAGGATAGTTGTGTCGAATTCTTTATGCAGCGTGAGGCTGGACAAGCCTATATCAACTTTGAATTCAACGCAGCAGGCGTATGCTATGCCGCCCACCATCAGTCACCCTCCGAAGCCACCCTACTCAGCGCCGAGGAATTTGCAAGCATCGAACGCTGGGCGACGCATCTCGGCGAGCATGGCTTAGAGCAGACTGGCACACACGCATGGGTGGTTACCATAGCACTACCATGGACAACTATGGGCTATAAGGAAGGGGTGCTCCCATCCTCTCTTCGAGCCAACCTCTATAAGTGTGGTGATAAGACTCCTCACCCTCACTTCCTCAGTTGGGCCCCCATCGAAGAGAAACAACCTGCCTTCCATCGTCCACAGTTCTTCGGAGAGCTTATCCTGCAAGCA
>CAKMOP010000260.1 GCA_927910985.1 uncultured Porphyromonas sp.
TGAACCGGCGAGTTACGTTAACATGCGAGGTTAAGATGAAGAGTCGGAGCCGTAGCGAAAGCGAGTCTGAATAGGGCGAGTTGAGTATGTTGACGTAGACCCGAAACCAAGTGATCTACCCATGTCCAGGTTGAAGGTGCGGTAAAACGCACTGGAGGACCGAACCAGGGCACGTTGAAAAGTGCTTGGATGAGGTGTGGGTAGCGGAGAAATTCCAATCGAACTTGGAGATAGCTGGTTCTCTCCGAAATAGCTTTAGGGCTAGCCTCGGAATGAAGAATCGTGGAGGTAGAGCACTGTTTGGACTAGGGGCCCATCTCGGGTTACCGAATTCAGATAAACTCCGAATGCCATGTATTATGTCCGGGAGTCAGACTGCGAGTGATAAGATCCGTAGTCGAAAGGGAAACAGCCCAGACCACCAGCTAAGGTCCCAAAATATCTGTTAAGTGGAAAAGGATGTGGGGTTGCACAGACAACTAGGATGTTGGCTTAGAAGCAGCCATCATTCAAAGAGTGCGTAATAGCTCACTAGTCGAGTGACCCTGCGCCGAAAATGTAACGGGGCTAAACAGATTACCGAAGCTGTGGATTCAGTTTATAACTGAGTGGTAGGAGAGCGTTCTAAGGGGCGAAGAAGCATGATCGTAAGGACATGTGGAGCGCTTAGAAGTGAGAATGCCGGTATGAGTAGCGAAAGACGGGTGAGAATCCCGTCCACCGAATGACTAAGGTTTCCCTGGGGAAGGCTCGTCCTCCCAGGGTTAGTCGGGACCTAAGGCGAGGCCGAAAGGCGTAGTCGATGGATAACAGGTTGATATTCCTGTACTTCTGTTAATTGTTTGAGCAATGGAGGGACGCAGGAGGCTAAGTTGAGCGTACGACTGGAAATGTACGTCCAAGCAGCGAGTCCGCTGATGAGTGAAATGCTTGTCACATACGGGGTGAGCTGTGATGGGGAGCGAAATATAGTAGCGAAGCAACTGATGTCACACTGCCGAGAAAAGCTTCTAGTGAGATGAACAGAACCCGTACCGCAAACCGACACAGGTAGTCGAGTGGAGAACACTAAGGTGAGCGAGCGAACTCTCGTTAAGGAACTCGGCAAAATGACCCCGTAACTTCGGGAGAAGGGGTGCTGGTAGAAATACCAGCCGCAGTGAATAGGCCCAGGCGACTGTTTATCAAAAACACAGGTCTCTGCAAAATCGAAAGATGACGTATAGGGGCTGACGCCTGCCCGGTGCTGGAAGGTTAAGAGGAGAGGTTAGTCCTTGAGGCGAAGCTTTGAATTGAAGCCCCAGTAAACGGCGGCCGTAACTATAACGGTCCTAAGGTAGCGAAATTCCTTGTCGGGTAAGTTCCGACCCGCACGAAAGGCGTAATGATTGGGCACTGTCTCAACGAGAGACTCGGTGAAATTTTAGTACCTGTGAAGATGCAGGTTACCCGCGACAGGACGGAAAGACCCCATGGAGCTTTACTGCAGTTTGATATTGAGTGTCTGTACCACATGTACAGGATAGGTAGGAGTCTATGAGATCGGGACGCCAGTTTCGAAGGAGACGTTGTTGGGATACTACCCTTGTGTTATGGCCACTCTAACCCAGATAGGTGATCCCTATCGGAGACAGTGTCTGACGGGCAGTTTGACTGGGGCGGTCGCCTCCTAAAAGGTAACGGAGGCGCCCAAAGGTTCCCTCAGAATGGTTGGAAATCATTCGCAGAGTGTAAAGGTATAAGGGAGCTTGACTGCGAGAGCTACAACTCGAGCAGGGACGAAAGTCGGGCTTAGTGATCCGGTGGTTCCGTATGGAAGGGCCATCGCTCAACGGATAAAAGCTACCCTGGGGATAACAGGCTTATCTCCCCCAAGAGTTCACATCGACGGGGAGGTTTGGCACCTCGATGTCGGCTCGTCGCATCCTGGGGCTGTAGTCGGTCCCAAGGGTTGGGCTGTTCGCCCATTAAAGCGGCACGCGAGCTGGGTTCAGAACGTCGTGAGACAGTTCGGTCCCTATCCGTCGCGGGCGTAGGAAATTTGAGAGGATCTGCTCCTAGTACGAGAGGACCAGAGTGGACTTACCGCTGGTGTACCAGTTGTCTTGCCAAAGGCATCGCTGGGTAGCTATGTAGGGAAGGGATAAACGCTGAAAGCATCTAAGTGTGAAACCCACCTCAAGATGAGATTTCCCATGATTTTATATCAGTAAGAGCCCTGAGAGATGATCAGGTAGATAGGTTAGAAGTGGAAGTGTGGCGACACATGTAGCGGACTAATACTAATAGCTCGAGGACTTATCCAAAGTAACTGAGAATATGAAAGCGTAAGGTTTTCTTGATTTGAATAGATATTCAATTTTGAGTAGGTATTACTCAGAGTTAAGTGACGATAGCCTAGGAGATACACCTGTACCCATGCCGAACACAGAAGTTAAGCCCTAGAACGCCGGAAGTAGTTGGGGGTTGCCCCCTGTGAGATATGGAAGTCGCTTAGCTCTAGGGAGTTTAGCTCAGCTGGGAGAGCATCTGCCTTACAAGCAGAGGGTCAGCGGTTCGATCCCGTTAACTCCCAAAGGTCCCGTAGTGTAGCGGTTATCACGTCGCCCTGTCACGGCGAAGATCGCGGGTTCGATTCCCGTCGGGACCGTTAGAATAACGCAAGTTATTTTAGACTCGTTAGCTCAGTTGGTAGAGCAATTGACTTTTAATCAATGGGTCACTGGTTCGAGCCCAGTACGGGTCATATATGCGGGTTTGGCGGAATTGGCAGACGCACCAGATTTAGGATCTGGCGCTTAACGGCGTGGGGGTTCAAGTCCCTTAACCCGCATTAAGATATAATAAATGAGCCGGCTTAGCTCAGTTGGTAGAGCATCTGATTTGTAATCAGAGGGTCGCGTGTTCAAGTCATGTAGCCGGCATTTTTAGATAGAAGAAAACAGTGCGAACGTAGTTCAGTGGTAGAACACCACCTTGCCAAGGTGGGGGTCGCGGGTTCGAACCCCGTCTTCCGCTTTGCCAATGATAAACCATGGCCCATGCCGGGGTGGCGGAATTGGCAGACGCACAGGACTTAAAATCCTGCGGTCAGTGATGACCGTGCCGGTTCGACCCCGGCCCTCGGCATTTCAATACAATTGAATAAAATTTGCACCCATAGCTCAATTGGATAGAGTACTTGACTACGAATCAAGCGGTTACAGGTTCGACTCCTGTTGGGTGCATTATCGGGAATTAGCTCAGCTTTGGTAGAGCACTTGGTTTGGGGAC
>CAKMOP010000261.1 GCA_927910985.1 uncultured Porphyromonas sp.
CCATCATCTATCTTGGAGATCGCAAGATTACGGTCGAACAATTACGCTCCATCCCTACCAATATGGTGAAGCATATCGAGGTGATACCCAATGCAGGAGCTTCTTTTGGGCAAGAAGCCCAAGGAGGTATCGTGCGTGTAACTCTTCGACAGAAGAAGGGACTTCTTGGAGCTATTGGCTTGACGGCACAGGCAGACGGAGAGGGTTTTGTAGATGCCGTCCTCGCTCCTACACTACAATATCAATTGGGCAAACTGTCTGTATATAACAACCTTAAACTGGGGACAGGGAATTATCGTACAAGGTACAAGCGTCAAGATAACTACGGCACTCATCGTGTAGATAGGACGTTTCATTCGGATAAGGAGTCCTTGGCTCTTCTCGAGAATTTGGGGCTACAGTATCAGCTTACTCCGACGCAATCCCTGCAGGTTTATGGAGGGCTATATCTCAATAAGGACCACATCAATCAAACCAACCACAACGGGCAGCTGCTGAGTCTAAGACAAAAGACCCAAAGCTCTTTTATCGAAGGTAATGCGGGCTTGCTCTATCGAGCTAATCTGAATGTCGGGGAAAACTCTTCCTTCTCTACCAAGGTCGAGTACCTCAGTCAGAGCAATAGCGATCATATAGACTATGAGCTCAATACTCATGACGAGAATGAATTGAGGCAGAGGCTGTCCTACCTCTATGTAGAGCCTCGTTTAGAACTGAAGTCGAGCAAGGGAAGTAGTGTAAACTTGGGGATTCGCTTTAGCCGTCTGAGGGACAGAAACGAAATGTCGGGTATCGCCAGCACAATACTCACTCAAGTAAAACAACAAGATTTCCAGATCTCTGGAGGGGACTTTGCTCCGTGGATAGAGTACAGTCGCATGATTGGTCAGCGAGCATTCGTGCAGGTAGGGCTGACCTATCAACTAACAGATATGACGTATAGCGATTATCTCAATCGGCTTGCGTCTATCAACAACCGTTATTCAGGTCTGTATCCCAATGTTCAGTGGCAATACATGCTTAACCCGAAGAAGCAGTCGGGTATATCTATAGCTTATCGCCGAGACTATTCGCTGCCTAATTATGGCTACTATAGCCCTGTAGCTGTCTATCAAAACGAGAAGCTGTATAGCATAGGTAACCAAAATCTAAAGGAAGAAACCTTTCATTCTGTAGAGGCGAATTACTACATCAACCCAATTGGATACTGACTTATAGGCTAAAGAACGGTGCGAACATCATACATCTGCTTGCTCATCAAGATCCCACGCAGCCAGATGTGGTGTACACGAGACCCGAGAATAGTGGCACGAGTCTACAGCACTATACTTCTCTCTCCTATACAGCCAGTGTGTCAGACTTTTGGCAGACAAATAATAGGGTCTTTGTGAGACACAATACAGAGAAGAGCCCAGGTAAGACTGTCTCCAGCGCTTGGTTGGGTTGGAGTGCCACTCAGCAGTTTAGATTGAGTAAGACAATGGGGCTAACGCTATCGGCTACAGGACAAACAGCAGAGAAGCATCTGAGCCATGAAGTAGGGCTACGCTATGATATAGATGCAGGTGTTTATATAAGCTTGCTGAATGATCAGCTACAGATCAATCTTGGCACGCTCAACCTTATTCATAATAGAGCTGTCATGCGCATCAAAACAGATTTTGCAGAGCTTGAGCGTACAGATTTATCTCCCCGTAGACGCCTCAAGCTAAGCGTGACATGGCACTTCTCCAGCGGAGATAAGATCAAGCGCAGTAGCTCGCATACAGTTAATTCGCCCACGAGAGAGACCCCTACTCTGTAAGGCTTGATACTATCCCCCCCTCGCAAGTATAGTCAGCGCATGATCCATAAATATACAAATGCGCCCACGGGCTCGGTAGCCGATGCTACCGAGCCCGTGGGCGTTTTGGGGAGAGGAATAAAGGGCGGGGCTACGCTTCGTCTTCGAGGAACTGATCCACGAAGAGCGACGTGCCGTCCCACACCGCAAAGGAATTGTATTGGAGCCAGTCGCCGAGGATGATGAAACGCTTGTCGCCTCGCAGTGCCAAGTCGACCAAGAGGTGACGATGCCCAAAGAGGTAGTAATCAATCTCGGGATGCTCGAGGGCGTACGCCTTCGTCCAGCGCACGAGCCACTCCTCTTCGACATCGAAGTAATCATTCTGATAGGCGTGAGGCACTTCGCCGAGGGTGGCACGCTTCAGCCCCTTCTTGCGGCTTCGGAGTGAGCAGGAGAGCGCGAAGCCAACTGTCCAGCGGGGATGAACAGCGGCATAGAGCGTCTGCGCCAGGGGGCTCTTTCTTTGCGCCTTTCTTGTATGTATGTATTTCACTAAGTTTGTGGTAGACAACTGAATCTGAAGACATCGAGTCAACGCCACAAACGTCTTACCATAACTCACGATACCATTATGAAGAAGCGAAGCCCTTCAAGCCCTATTCGGCTGTGTGTGTGTGAGCGCCCTCGCCTCATACGGTAGTCAGTGGGCTCTCCACTTTGCCCAACGCACCACTCTTGACACAAGCGTCAACACCATTCAGGTCAACGACAAGCCCATCTTCAAGGTCTCTACCTCGGCACTGAACCTCAAGGAGGTGTAACATCAATCCTCACTGCCTTCCCTCTTGCCTTATGGCGACAGGTCACCTGAAAAAGAAATTGAACACCATGAAGACTCTAACTAAATGCTTCCTACTCCTCGTAGTACTCCTCTGTAGTGAACAAATTCTCTTAGCCCAAACGATTAAAGGCACCGTAGTAGATGCTGAGGGGAAACCGATTGAGTTAGCCCATGTTATTGCTCGTAAGCGTGCGGACAGTACCTTCGTAGCAGGCTGTCTGACAGATGCCCAGGGGCGATTTGCATTTGATACGCTGTCTGCGCCTGAGCATATACTCACCGCCAAGTGTATTGGCTACAAGGCTTGCACAATAGCGGCTCAACCGGTTTGTAATATCATATTGGAGGGTAATTCCACAGAACTGTCAGAGGTCGTTGTGCTTAGCTCCTATGTCAAGCGTTCTCCCTCGGGCGATCTCTCTGTGCGCATCCAAGGTAATCCCATTGCTAAAGGGAAGAGCCTCATGGAGACTCTGCGCTATATACAGGGTGTCGAGGTGCTCAGTGGAAATATCCTGGTCAATGGTAAAGACCATACCATCATCTATCTTGGAGATCGCAAGATTACGGTCGAACAATTACGCTCCATCCCTACCAATATGGTGAAGCATATCGAGGTGATACCCAATGCAGGAGCTTCTTTTGGGCAAGAAGCCCAAGGAGGTATCGTGCGTGTAA
>CAKMOP010000262.1 GCA_927910985.1 uncultured Porphyromonas sp.
CTATTCGTACCATCATCACCCACTCGCAGTTCTCCGACCAGGGGACGGTCGACTTGATGCTACGCGCCGCATCGTCGGGGGGAGCGTCTCCATCGAGCGCCGTGAGCTCACCCCTGAGCTGATCCTCGACACTGTCTGCTCCGTCTATGGAGTAGAGAAGGCACAGCTCCGCACCCCTTCTCGCAAGGCGGTCTTAGCCCTCCCCCGTCAGGTAGTGATGTACTTGGTCAAGAAGCACACCAGCGCCTCGTACAATATGATTGCGCAGCTGCTCAACCGCAACGACCACACGACCATCATGCACGGCTGCAAGACCATCGAAGGACGC
The DNA here is from genome assembly GCA_927910985.1 of uncultured Porphyromonas sp. Taxonomy (GTDB): domain Bacteria; phylum Bacteroidota; class Bacteroidia; order Bacteroidales; family Porphyromonadaceae; genus Porphyromonas. Next base: position 329 of record CAKMOP010000262.1, read on the forward strand.
ATCGCAATCGAGCCTTCGCTCAAAGCACGCATCGAGCAGATCGAGCAGGAGCTCCTCGGATAGCCACTTCACACACAAAAGCCACACGGGCGGCACCTCATCAGTGAGGTACCGCCCGTGTGGCTTTTACTTATCCTTAGAGCGAAAGAGCTGTAGCAAGCCCACCTACCATCCCCAGCGGAAGAGGGTACGGCGATAGACGGCCAAGCACAAGCGACGCAGGAAGTCGCAGTTCGGCCACAGACGATCATAGCACCACCAGAGCCGTGAGCCGTACTGGATGATGCGCTTACCCCGATGGACGCACTTCACTTCGGCCAAGATTTGCTCCCGTGTACACTGCTCGCGCTGGTAGGGATTACCATCACCACGTAGCGTGAAGACCTCCCCGTCAATGCGTTCGACACGATGCACCAAATAGCCACGATCAATATGTGCTAAGACAATACGTCCGACCTGAAAGGAGTCTTCTTCCAATGGAGAGAGTACGATCGTATCTGCTCCACCTCGGATAAAGGGGCGCATACTCGACCCACGAGGCAGGATACGCGGGTGCTTCCCCTCCGCTATACGACTTAGAATCTCGCTGAAGAAGGCTTCGCTCCTCATACGGAGCTGCTTCTGGGTGTACGTTTCGGCTATAGAAGGCATCGTTTACGTTGTTCGCTCTTAGGCCAAGAGAGACTGAGTCAAGCGCACAGCTTCCTCGTCGGGACGGCAATCCAGTCGATAGACGGGGATAGATCCCAAGACATCCGCCACCGTATCGAAGGTCGCCAGATGGCGCACCTTGTCTGAGTGCAGGAAAGCCGAAGAGGAGTAAATCGAATCAAAGCTATCACGGCCACGGAGCTTCGTGAGCTTATTCTCGGGGCTTTGGTAGAGGTGCACAAACGCTACGACCTCAGCAGAAGCATTTCGGTAGCAAGGGGTACTTCCACTCCAAGGGCATCCGAAGACACGCACCGAGCCATCTTCCATCAGGCGTACAATAGGTTCGTCATCATTCAGCAGGCGTGCCCCGGGGACGAACTGACGCCAGAGTCGGCTGTGCGTACTCTTCCCCGTACCACTCGTTCCCAAGAAGAGCAACGCTCTTCCATCGACCTCAGTCACCGACGCGTGCACCTTCAGCATCCGATGGGGGGCAATAGCCACGCCGTAGACAATCATAATAAGGCGGTTGATGAAGAAGGCTGCCGAGGGATCATCCAGCAGGACATCCGACAGGACCTCCCTCCACTCACGGTCAATATGCATCACATGGGTACGCTGACGTATCGTCATCTCCAGGCGAATTCCCCCTTCGGGAAGCTTATAAACTCGTGCACGGACTCCTTCAGAGAGCTTATCTTCGAGCAGGGTCTTAGGCTGCGCAGAGGTTAAATCCACCCCTCCACGGAAGGTAAAGAGCGGTGTCACCCCCTCAGGGATAGCAGGGCACAAGAAGGGCTCGTAGTTTGGAAGGAGTTCACGCGTGACCTCTGGTACTGGAGAATAGAGGAGAATATACTCTTCGGCGATACGATAAATGAGTGGTGCGTCCATAATGTGAAATCCAATAGTTTAATGTGATGCAGGGAGGATATATCTCTTGAGAGCAAGGAAAAGACGAGGGCAGGATAAGAAAAAGCCACGGCGCAATCGTTCACTCACCCCACCCTCAGGGTAACTGAGTGAGCGCAATCGCTTGGCATAGGGTCGGAGCTTCGCCTCCAAGTCGGGAGCCAACTGGCGATGACGCATAGCCCACAGCGAGAAGATGAGCAAGCGACGATAAAGCGTCTCGTGCAGGAGCGGTCGTACGTGTGGGGCGACTTCATCCACCACAGGCATAAGGTCTAAGAGGTTCTCAAAGAGGAAGACCAAGCGATGATCATAGACCTCCGTAATGCTCCCCGCACGGCCGACACGATAGTTGTAGGTGAGCCAAGACATATAGCGGTAGTGATGGGCACGCATCAAAGCTTCGAAGACAAAGGGGGTATCTTCGTAGGGGCGTCCCACGGGGAAGCGCAACTGCCCCATCGTCGCCGTACGAAAAATCTTTCCCCAAGCCATCCCTGTCACTCCTGAGAGCAGAGCCAACTTGCCGAGGGCTTCCTCTCCAGTCAGCTCCTCGCCTTGTGCCAAGACGACACGCTCTTCTCCCGTACGACAATTGACCTCGGTATAGCCCAACTCCAAGACATCAATGAGCGGGTGCGCCACCAAAAGCGCCATCGGCTGAGCCAACGCCTCGGGCGCAAGCCAGTCATCCGAATCCACGAAGAAGAAGAACTCGCCGCGCATCTGCTCCATCGCTACATTGCGTGCCGCCGAAAGGCCTGCATTCGCCTGGCGTATGAGGCGAATACGCTTATCACGCTGCGCATAGGCATCACACAGTGCACCGCTCTCGTCCGTCGAACCATCATCGACCAGCAGCACCTCGAGCTCCGTATAGGATTGGCTCAAGATAGAGTCCAAGCACTGTGCTAAGTAGGGGGCTACATTATACACAGGGACAATGACCGAGAGTAGCGGCGTAGAGTGGCTCATCAAATCAGGGCGAAAAATACGGATTGTGGCGTAGTAAAGCAGTGTCGCAGACGTCTTGGGCAAAGCAGAATCACGTGGTCAAGCTATCCAACAGACTCCATTGTCCTTCAGAGCGAGGAGCGTGAGTGCAAGCACCTATATAAGTTGGTCATCCGAGCACTATTGGTCACGGTGCCGACCAATAGAGGTTCAGACTCATTCCTATATTGGTAGGGCGACTGACCTATATAGGTCTGCACCTACCATAAAAGATCGCTCGCAGCGAGGGCGACTACCACTCGAAGCAATTAAGTGGAGGGAGTAAGAATGAGCGCCCACCCCAACCTCTTGTGGGTAGGAGTGGGCGTGTACGCGATTAGCGACGGATACCTAAGCGGCGCAGAAGGCTTTTCTTCTTCTTGTTGCCATAGCCGTAACCATAGCCATAACCATAGCCGTAGCCATAACCGTAACCATAGCCGTGACCACCTTCAGAAGCACCATTCAGTACGATCGACATATTCTTGAGGATATGTTCATCGTAGAGACGCTGCAGCTCGGGGAGTGCGCGGCGGTCGAGCTTACCAGCACGCAGGACGAAGATCGTCAGGTCTGCGATGCGGTTAGCGATGGCGGCATCTGCGACACTACCGAAGGGCACGTTGTCGAAGAGGACGAAGTCAAAGCGTTCGGACAAGAGCGCAGCCAGCTCATCCAAGCGATCTCCTAAGAGCAGCTCGGCAGGATTAGGAGGCACAGCTCCCGAAGCAATTACCGAGAGCTTAGGCGCATTCGGAGCCTTCTTGAGGATCTGCTCCAGCTGCACCTGTCTATTGGCTAAGTATTCAGTAGCGCCCATACCAGCGACACCGACGCGGCGAGAGAGGGTACCCTTACGCAGGTCAAGGTCTACCAGCACGACACTATAACCTGAGAAGGTCAGCGTCTGTGCCAAGTTATAGGAGACATAGGACTTACCAGCAGACTCACCGAAGGAGGTGAAGATCACCTTCTTGGCAGCCTGGTCTCCCGTACCGATCATAAAGCGCATATTCTCACGCAGGACACGGAAGGCTTCAGAGGTCTCGTCACCACCCTGCTCACGTACGCCCTTAGTACGGCCCTTACCTCGTCCTTCTTCCTTTGGAATATCCCCAAGGAAGGGAATCGACGTACGATCCATAATCTCCTTACGAGTGCGGATCTTATTATCTACCAAGAGACGGAGAATGAGAAAGACGGAGGGCAATACCAAGCCGATTAGTATAGCGATCAGAATGACACGGACCGTGTTGGGGCTGACAGGACCCGAAGGAGCATCATCCATATCCAAGACATAGACGCTATCCTGCGTCATAGCCTGACGGAGGGCATACTCTTCGCGCTTATTCAGCAGCTCGGTATAGAGTCGCTGACGGATCTCTAAGCGACGATCAATATCCGCCTTCTCACGGCCCTTGTTCGATACTTCAGGGAGCTTGGAGAGCAGCGAAGACTGATCTCCCTGCGTATCCTTGAGGCGGATGCGCAGAACCTCCGCCTGCTGATTCAGACTCTCTATGGCATTGCGTCTCAGCTGAGAGAGCGCATTGTCATACTCAGCGATGCGGGGTTTTCGGTACTTCCGCCAGCCCCTTCGACCAACTTATCACGCTGCGCCTTGAGCTGGTTGTACTGAGTGATATAGCCATCGAGCGCTGGGTCAGGAGCCCCGACATTAAGGGGCAAATAGCCATTCTTACGACGTGAGCTATTCAGCTCGGAGAGCATATAAGAGATAAGCTTGAGCTGCGTCTCTATTTGGAGCGCTTGGGTCTCATTCTCTACCGAACGACTATTATATCTCCCGACCTTATCCTCAAAGTTCAGGGTCTGGTTATTCATCAAGAAGCGCTCCATATCTCCCTCGACCAGGCCGAGCTCCTTGCTCAAAGCAGCCAGACGCTCGTTGACGAAGTCGGCGGTATTCTTAGCCACCTGATTACGCATAGCGATCTCTTCTTGGTTATAGGCTGCTACCTGAGCCAAGAGAATATCTAACGCACGCTTCTTGGTACGGTCTTGCAAATAAACGGTCAAGGTCGAGGATCTATTCCCCGCTTGATTCATAGTAATTGCGTGCTGGTAATAGCGGACCGTCTGAGAGAATGGCGCACGGGAGACTTCGATGCGCTTATATTCCCAAGGAGCTGTATAGTTCTGGTTAGGCTCGATAATGAACTGCTCTTCGCCAAGTCGCACAGGGACATTAAGAGGGACGATCTGCTCTCTTCCCGTCTCCTTGGGAATAACTGAGACGTGCCCCGCATCACGGAAGCTCACTTCAAATGAGCTGCTTCGCTCCAACGTATCCAAGAACTTCATCGAGAAGGGAGCCTCATTATAGAGCTCCAGAGTACGCAACCCCTTCTTTACATTATAGAAGACATTAGCATTAGCCATCCTAACTGTACGCTCGAGGACACGACGAGAGATCAGCTGCATCTGCTCGTTATCCATATTGAGGCGAGAAGAGCGCATATAGCGCAGCACCTCCACATCCATCATCGCACGCTCAGTAGCATCCTTGAAGAAAATCTTGACCGAGGACTCATAGACGTAGGGCTCTTTGGCGGTACGATATAGAGCGATAGCTACGACTCCTGCGATACAGACCAGATATAGCCACCAGAAGCGTAGTAGGTAAAAGAATATATCTAATAGGTTGACCTCAGAGGTTTTCTCTGCTGGGGCTTTCGTTCGATTCTCTTGAGTAGACATAAGTGTTGACTCCTAACGCTTGAATAGAGAAATGAGGGCCACCGTAGAGACAATGGTCGATATTGCAGTCGTCAAATAACTCACAGAGGAGAGAACCTTCTGCTCCGTATCACGAGTACGATAGCGGTATTCTGCATAGATAATGTCATTCTGCTGGAGGTAGAAGGCGGGAGAATCAAAGATATTCTTCGAGAGCATATCCAATCGGTAGTAGACATATTCATTACCTACACGGCGTATGACACTCAGTTTGCTGAAGTCAGCCTGCTCGGCGAGACCTCCGACTTGGGAAATCAGCTCCAAGATATTCGTCTGGGCATTATCCAAGTGGAAA
>CAKMOP010000263.1 GCA_927910985.1 uncultured Porphyromonas sp.
TCAGAGCTCTAGTACTCATCATCCAGTAACACTCGTTCTTCTGCCTCCCCCAGAGAAACTTATCGAGCCTTACCCATCGAGAGCAGGAGCAACTCCAAGCTCAGGCACGGCCTGATAGTCTCCAGTGGGTCATCCTCTACCCCACTACTTCGGACAGCACAGCACGTCAGCATTTTCGCCGTGATAGCCTCCGAGGCATTGCCATCTCCGATAGCTTAGGCGTAGTCACCCAACTTAGGAAATCCTACCACATCCAAGGGGTGACACGTCCCGTACGCTTCCAAATAGATACCTTGGGCAAAGTCAAGCAAAGCTAATCTGACTCACACTTCGCCTTCCTATACCGACACTAATACCCATCTTTATCATGCTTGTCAAAACCTATGCGGCCGCCTTGCAGAGTATCCAAGCTCGTACGGTCACGATCGAAGTGAGCTGCACACGAGGCTCGTACTTCCAGCTGGTAGGACTCCCCGACACGGCTATCAAGGAGAGCCAAGACCGCATCATCTCAGCCATCGAGAGTAGCGGATATAAGTTTCCTGGAAAGCGCATCGTCATCAATATGAGCCCTGCTGACCTGCGCAAGGAAGGAGCAGCCTATGACCTACCTCTGGCTATAGGGCTCTTGGCTGCGGATGGACAAATCCCCTCCGACCTATTAGAGAGCTATATGATCATGGGGGAATTATCCTTGGATGGAGCCGTACGCCCCATTCACGGAGCACTCCCTATAGCGATACAAGCACGGAGCGAAGGCTATCGAGGTTTTATCCTTCCTGAGGCTAATGCACGAGAAGCTGCTGTCGTGAACAACCTCGACGTACACTCCGCACGTACCCTGCGTGAAGTCATCGGGATGCTCACAGGCGAAGCACCTCTTCCCATCGTTGAGGTCGATACTCGAGGGGAGTTTTATCGAGGGATACAGAGTGAATACTTTGATTTCGCTGAGGTCAAAGGTCAAGAGAGCGTCAAGCGTGCCCTCGAAGTTGCGGCCGCAGGTGGACACAACCTGCTGATGATTGGAGCTCCTGGTAGTGGCAAATCGATGATGGCCAAGCGACTTCCCAGCATTCTCCCTCCCTTTACATTAGGAGAAAGCTTAGAGACAACGAAGATTTATTCCGTAGCGGGAAAGTTGGGCAAGGACGTTACCTTGATGACGACACGCCCCTTCCGAGCACCTCATCACTCGATCTCTCCAGTAGCACTCGTTGGGGGAGGTAGCCATCCTCAGCCTGGAGAAATTAGCTTAGCACACAATGGGGTACTCTTCTTGGACGAGCTACCTGAGTTCAGTCGAAATGTCTTGGAGGTGATGCGTCAGCCTTTAGAGGAGCGAGTCGTCACCGTAGCCCGTGCTCGCTATACGGTAGATTATCCTGCCAGCTTTATGTTGGTGGCAGCGATGAACCCCTGTCCCTGCGGCTACTATAATCACCCAACGCATACCTGCGAATGCACCTCGCAACAAGTCCAGCGCTACTTAGGAAAAGTCTCAGGTCCGCTCCTTGACCGCATCGATCTGCAGGTAGAGATTGTCCCCGTGGACTTCGAGAAGCTCTCCGACGCACGTCCAGCGGAGAGTAGCGAGCGTATCCGTGAGCGAGTCTTAGCAGCTCGAGAGATACAGACAGCCCGCTTTGCGCCCTACCCCGAAGTGCACTGCAATGCGCAGATGACCCCACGCCTCATGCAGCTCTTCGCACGCCCCGATGCCGAAGGATTAGAGAAGCTCCGTCTGGCGATGGAGCGTCTTGACCTCTCGGCACGTGCCTACGACCGCATCCTCAAGGTAGCGCGTACCATCGCCGACTTAGCGGGCTCTGAAGACATCCATAAGGAGCATATCGCCGAGGCCATCCAATATCGTAGTCTTGATAGAGCCTCTTGGGGGCAACGATAGATCTTTCTTCCGGACTGCTTTTGTATTCTTTCTCATATCCTAATCAAGGACAGCAAGAGACTCTACAAAGAACACATTTGAAGAACAATAGAGAAGTTTCTACCTTTGCTATGCACGGATGGTGCAAGACTACGCCTTCTCTACAGGTTGATCCTACCCATTACATCACGACTCATACATATTCTCCTCCTTATGATTCACAGTACCCTCGACGAGTCCACTCGCTATGAATCCCTTCATCCACGCTTTAAGGAGGTCTTCGACTACATCAAGAGTCACGACCTCTGTGCAATGGAATCCCAGCGAATAGATCTACATGGGGATGAACTCTTCATCAACCGAATAGAAGCACCGTCTAACCCTCAAGATGAGCAGCCGCTCGAAGCACACGAGTCCTACATCGACATCCAAGTACTACTCAAGGGTCGCGAGCGTATCGGCTGGTTGCCACGCGCCAAGTGTCTGACGCCATCTGCTCCCTATGATGAAGCAAAAGACATCATCTTCTATGAGGAACGGCCTACAAACTACGTCGACTTGCTCCCTGGGGAATTTGTCATCCTCTATCCTGAAGATGCTCATGCTCCCTTCATCGGAGATGGCAGCCCTATCAGTAAGCTCATCGTCAAGGTGCGTCGATAGGATCACTCTCCCCTCTTCTCAGCCATATTCCCGACGAACGAGCCAAACGTTTATGCATCTCCCTCAATCTGAAGGTCACCTACACACGATATAATCACGTAACATCCAAATATATGAAGACAAACCAATGGATACGCCTCGGCCTCTTTGCCCTGGCTACTACTATTGCTCTACCTGCCGTAGCTCAACGTAAGCGTGCAACTAAGGGGAAGACCTCTAAGGTCATCGTCACCCAGCC
>CAKMOP010000264.1 GCA_927910985.1 uncultured Porphyromonas sp.
CTCCTTGACAGCGGTAATATAAGCTCCTACTGCTTGCTTGACTTCCTCTCCCAGTGCCGCAAAGCGACGTAGAAATTTAGGGGTGAAGCGGTCTTCTAAGCCCAGCATATCCTGAGAGACCAACACTTGACCATCGACACCATTGCCTGCACCAATGCCGATCACGGGTATCTGAAGTGCTTGGGCTACGCGTGCTGCGACAGTCGCGGGTACTTTCTCTAAGACCAGCGCACAGCATCCAGCACGCTCGAGCCCGAGAGCTTCTTCGAAGAGCTTGTCTGCTGCTACGCCTTCGCGTCCTTGGAGACCATAGCCTCCCAGTTGATGTACAGATTGTGGTGTCAGTCCAAGATGTCCCACCACGGGAATACCAGCAGTAGTCAGCTGGCTGATGGTCGTGAAGAGGTGCGAACCGCCCTCGAGCTTCACTGCATCAGCTCCCGTCTCTTTCATGATACGGATAGCAGAGTTCAGGGCACTCTCGGTGCTGATCTGATAGCTGCCAAAGGGCATATCTACCACGACGAAGGCTCTTTGGACGCCACGAACCACACAGGCTCCGTGGTAGATCATTTGGTCGAGGGTGATGGGAAGGGTCGTCGTATGTCCAGCCATTACATTGGCTGCAGAATCCCCGACGAGAAGGATGTCGATACCAGCTGCATCAAAGAGACGCGCCATTGTATAGTCGTAGGCGGTGAGCATAGAGATAGGCTCACCTTGGGCTTTCATAGCTGCCAGACGAAGGGTGGTTACCTTCTTCGTTTCAGGCTGGTGTTGGGACACTTTTCTGTTTGTTTATTTGGTGACAAGCCACCACACTATCTCCATGATGAGGTAGTGTGGTGGCCTCTGTTTATATGACTATGAGTATAGAGAGGGAGAGTAGCACGTGTGTTACTCCCATTCGATGGTGCTTGGTGGCTTAGAGGAGATGTCGTAGACGACGCGGTTGACCCCACGCACCTTGTTGATGATCTCGTTGGATACCTTAGCTAAGAACTCATAGGGAAGGTGTGCCCAGTCGGCGCTCATAGCATCGGTGCTGGTCACGGCACGCAGAGCAATAGTGTACTCATAGGTACGCTCGTCTCCCATTACTCCGACCGAGCGAATGGGGAGGAGGATCGTACCTGCTTGCCATACATCATCGTAGAGCCCCCATTCGCGCATCATAGACATATATATATCGTCTGCATTTTGGAGTATCTCGATCTTATCAGCCGTGATCTCGCCGAGGATGCGGATGCCTAAGCCTGGACCAGGGAAGGGCTGACGCTTGATGAGATGTGGTTGCATCCCCATTTCGAGTCCGACACGGCGTACTTCATCCTTGAAGAGGAGACGAAGTGGCTCGACAAGACGGAGCTTCATACGCTCAGGAAGTCCACCTACATTGTGATGACTCTTAATGACGGTACCCGTGATACTCAGTGATTCGATGACATCTGGGTAAATCGTACCCTGTCCCAGCCACTTGATATCTTTGAGTTTGTGAGCTTCTTCGTCAAAGACTTCGATGAATCCACGACCGATGATCTTACGCTTTTCTTCAGGATCAGTGACTCCCTTGAGAGCTGAGAGGAACTTATCGCGAGCATTGATACCAATGACGTTCAGCCCTAAGTGTTCGTAGTCCCTCAGTACGTTCTCATACTCGTTCTTGCGGAGAAGGCCGTGGTCGACGAAGATACAAGTGAGGTTCTTGCCAATAGCCTTGTGAAGGAGGACGGCCGTGACTGAGGAATCCACTCCACCAGAGAGTGCTAAGATTACTTTATCATCTCCGAGTTGGGTACGTAACTCTGCTACGGTACTCTCTACGAAGGAAGCTGGTGACCAGTTGCCTCGAATACCCGTTATCTTGAGGAAGTTGTCGAGAATCTGAAGTCCTTCTTCGGAGTGGAAAGCTTCGGGATGGAATTGGACGCCCCACGTGCGTTCACCATCGATGCGGAAGGCTGCTGCCTCTACATCCTCGGTGCTGGCGATGATTCGGAAGCCCTTGGGGAGGTTGGTAATGGTGTCTCCGTGAGACATCCATACGATACCTCCAGGACGAACTCCTTCGAGGAGTTTGTCATTTTCGTGACGCAGGGTGAGGTGTGCACGACCATACTCACGGCTATCGCAAGGCTCTACCTTACCTCCTGCTTGGTGGATGAGGCTTTGTGCTCCATAGCATATACCAAGTATAGGGAGACGTCCACGCAGGGCGGATAGTCGATGCTGAAGGCTGCTTTGTCGTAGACTGAATAGGGGCTTCCTGAGAGGATGATCCCCGCGATACCTGTAAGATCTTCAGGTACCTTGTTGTAGGGTATGATTTCGCAGTAGGTGTTTAGTTCGCGAAGTCTACGGCCGATGAGCTGTGTCGTCTGCGAGCCAAAGTCAAGGATAAGTATCTTCTCCTGCATAGTTACTGATGGCTTTCTTATTAATAAGTGGTAAGACCAATTCGTGACAAAGATACGAATTGTGGAAGACTCTGCTGATAGTGTCTGAGCTTCCTGGGGCTGAAGCTGCTCTATAATAATAGAGATGCGGGACTAATCGCTATATGCAAGGCTGAAATAGGGGGGCTTACTCGCTCTATCCTTGTGGCGGAAGGGAGAAGTATTGGCGTATTATGCTTGGTCTTTGCCGGATGGATTGCCAAGGGCAGAGAAGAGCTTCTATGAGGTCGGTAAAGATGAAGAGTCCGACACCCAGTGAGGCCTAAG
>CAKMOP010000265.1 GCA_927910985.1 uncultured Porphyromonas sp.
TGGATGAGATGGAGGCTCAACGCACCTGGAAGTACACTCCCGAGCAGACGCGAAGGATACAAGCTACAAGGTGGCGCCGCGCACTTGGACGGAGGATACACCGTCTTCGGTCGCCTCATCGATGGCTGGAACACCATCGACAAGATCCAGCGCGTCGACACCGATGACGATAACCGTCCGCTCAAGAATATCCTCATCAAGCGTATGCGTCTCTACACCCCGAAGAAGTAGCTAAAGCTCTTCCTACTCCCCATACGCCGATGCCCCACACCTCCTCAGAGATGTGGGGCATCGGCTTTTCTTTGGACAAAGGTTATCAGTCAAACGTCACACTCCCATCAGGGAACAGTCAGACACCTCAACCCAAAGAGACGAGGGTAGGTCTATTGCTCGGAGAATAAAGCAATAATCATTCGTGAACCAACCAATATAGGTTCACCGCCCGACCAATATAGCTTTAGCCGCCGAGCTATATAGGTTCATATGTCGACCAATATTGGTTCATACACCGAGCAATATTGCTCGAAGCTCCCCACTCCGAACGAAGAGACAAGCAAGCAGCTAAGGTATTCGGAGAAGAAGCACTGAAAGTAGCCTTCTCGATAGAGGTTAGCGAGTGCAAGCACAAGCATCCCTCCCTTCTAAATCCGACCGAAGAAAGTACATTCTCCTCAGCGATGCACTGCTTTTACTTAAAGGTCTACGAGCCGTGGCAGTATGCGTACTTATTCGTATATTTGACCACGTTAAAGCTACCATTAGGTGGCTTTTTCGACCAACAAACTACATTACAGCTATGCAGCAGAACAAAGCCGGGCTCTCTCCCGAGGCCTTCCGTGGGGTCATCGACGGCAAGACCGTCCAGCTCTACACGCTTACCAATAAGGCAGGAGCCGAAGCACACTTCATCAACCAAGGTGCTAAGCTCGTCTCCCTCGTAGTCCCCAGCCGTAGTGGCTATACGGATGTTATCCTCGGACACGATAGCCTCGACGAATATATCCACAGCGAAGAAGCCTACTTCGGCGCGATTTGTGGTCGCTATGCTAACCGCATCGCTCGTGGTCACTTCACCATCGATGGTGTCAGCTATGAGCTTCCCGTCAACAACGGCCCCAACAGCCTCCACGGTGGTCTCAAGGGCTTCAATGCCGTCATCTGGGAGGGCGAAGCTCTATCTCCCAACAAAGTGGCCTTCACCTACACCTCTCCCGATGGCGAAGAAGGCTATCCAGGCGAACTCTCCGTACGTGTCGTCTACACCCTAACGGACGAAGGAGAGCTGTGCATTGAGTACGAAGCTACAACCACCCGTCCCACGGTGGTGAACCTCACCAACCACGCTTACTTCAATCTCTCGGGCGAAGGCGACCCTTCGGTGCACGACCATACGCTACAGATCTTCGCCAAGGAGTACCTGCCTACGGACGAGACGGCCATCCCCTATGGCGCACCCGCTCCTGTGGCAGGCACGCCGATGGACTTCTCCACGCCCCACCTCATCGGAGAGCGTATCGATACCGATACCGACCAACTACGCTGGGCGCGTGGCTACGACCATACCTATATATTGGACAAGGAGATGGGCAAACTCGCCCTTGCTGCACGATGCTCTTCTCCCCAGACGGGCATCACTATGGAAGTCTACACCGACCAGCCAGGCGTACAGCTCTATACGGGCAACTGGATGAGCGGCAACCTCCGAGGGAAGCACGATCACCGCTATCCAGCACGTGCCGCCCTCTGCCTCGAGACGCAGCACTACCCCGATAGTCCCAACAAGCCCGAGTATCCCTCGACACGTCTCAACCCCGAGGACACCTTCCGATCAACAACGATCTTCCGCTTCACGCTCGAAGCTTAATGCAGATAATCCAACAAACTCCATTTACATAAACAGTAAGCAATGACACAACAGAAACAGACGCAGAGCTATCTGGTGCCGTTCATCATTATGGTCGTGCTGATGGCTCTCGTAGGGCTGATCACCAACCTGAACGGACAGTTCCAAGCACCTATGCAGGCCGCTTTCCTGCAGAAATCAGGCTCGCTCACTAACGCCCTCACTACGCTGATTACCTTCGCGTTCTTCCTCGGTTACCTCGCTATGGGTATCCCAAGTGCGAAGTGCATCGAGCAGAAGGGCTACAAGAACACCCTCATCACGGGGCTCCTTGGGCTGATCGCCGCCTTCGGGCTGTATGAGCTCTCGGCTTATGTCTTTGAGTCGGTAGACCTCGTGAAGTTCCAGGCTGCTACAGATGATCCTAATGTGGTCATCATCCCTGTGGCCTACTACCTCTTCCTCTTGGCAGGTTTCGTCGCTGGTTCGGCTATGACCTTCCTTCAGGCAGTGCTCAATCCCTACATCGTGGCTTGCGACGTGAAGGGTACTACGGGTGTCACGCGTCAGTCCATCGCTGGTACGGCCAATTCTACGATGGCTACCATCGCTCCTATGCTCGTTGCCTCTGTCATCTTCGCAGGCAAGAGCGGTCTGGACATTGCTCTGAGCTCGCTTTACATCCCCTTCCTCGTACTCATCGTTCTCGTCGGCGGGCTCATCGCAGCGCTTTCGAAGCTCCACTTGCCTACGATCGCAAGTGCAGAAAAGAAGGAAGGCGAAGTCCTCGAAAAGAGTGTGTGGAGTTTCTCCCACCTCGCCCTCGGTGTCGTCGCTATCTTTATGTATGTCGGTGTCGAAGTCTGCGTAGGGAACAATATCAATCTTTACGGTAAGAGCCTCGGCTTCGAGCCTTCGGATGCCGCCCTGTTAGCTACTCTGTACTGGTTCTTGATGCTTGTCGGTCGTCTCTGTGGTAGCTTCCTCAGCAGCATCAGTGCCAGCAAGCAACTGCTGATCACCTCTACTTGCGCTGGGCTCCTCGTCCTCGGTAGCATTGCGCTGAACAATCCTTACCTCCTCGTTGGTGCAGGTCTCTTCCACTCCATTATGTGGGGTGCTATCTTCTCTCTGGCGATTGACAAGCTCGGCAAGTACACGTCTGCTGGCTCGGGTGCCCTGATGATGGGTATCGTCGGTGGTGCTATCCTGCCTTTCGCTCAGGGTATTCTTGCCGACAGCCTCGGCAGCTGGCAATTCACTTGGATCCTCGTCCTTATCGGTGAAGCCTACCTCCTCTACTACGCAGTAGCAGGTCACAAGGTTCGTCAGCTTCCTTAGTCCTCATTAGAGACTTCCTCACAGTCCCCCTCCCGCATCACCTGGTGCGTCAGGGGGACTGCTATCAATACGCTATACGTTCACACACTCCTATCAAGCTCCATCATCATATGAATACACAAGCTATCCGCGACAAGTTCGCATCTCTCTACGGCGAAGCTGGTACGCTCTACACTTCTCCTGGCCGCATCAACATCATCGGTGAGCACACCGACTACAACGGTGCCTTCGTCTTCCCTGGCGCGATTGACAAGGCTATGGTCGCTGAGATCCGCCCCAATGGCACCGACCGCATCCGTGCTTTCGCACTTGACCTCGGCGAATCGGCTGAGTTCGGTCTCAAGGAAGAAGACGCACCTCAGCAGTCTTGGGCGCGCTACATCTTCGGTGTCTGCCGTGAGATCCAGAAGCGTGGCGGTAAGATCGCAGGCTTTGACACAGTCTTTGCAGGCGATGTCCCCCTCGGCGCAGGAATGTCTTCATCGGCGGCACTGGAGAGCACCTTCGCCTTTGCCCTTGATGACCTCTTCTCTCTCGGCCTCTCTAAGTGGGATATGGCGAAGATCGGCCAGGCTACCGAACACAATTACTGCGGTGTAAAGTGTGGGATTATGGACCAGTTCGCTTCGGTCTTCGGTAAGGCTGGTAAGCTCCTTCGCCTGGACTGCAAGAGCTTCGAATACGAAGAACACCCCTTCGATCCTAAGGGCTATCGCCTCCTGCTCGTAGACAGCTGCGTCAAGCACGAGCTGGCAAGCTCCGCTTACAACAAGCGTCGTGAGAGCTGTGAGCGCGTCGTCGCCACCCTCGCCAAGCGCTATCCCGAGGTTAAGTTCCTCCGTGATGCCTCCTTCGCTCAGCTCGAAGAGGTGAAGAATGAAGTCAGCGAAGAGGACTACAAGCGCGCCGCTTACGTCATCGGCGAAGTTGAGCGCGTCCTCGCCGTGTGTGAAGCCCTCGACAAGGGCGACTACACGACCGTAGGGGAAAAGATGTACGAGACGCACCACGGTATGAGCAAGCTCTATGAAGTGAGCTGTGAAGAGCTCGACTTCCTCAATGACCTGGCGCGTGAGTTCGGTGTCACTGGCTCGCGTGTGATGGGTGGAGGCTTCGGTGGCTGTACCATCAACCTCCTCAAGGAAGAGCTGCACGACAGCTTCATCGCCGAAGTGAAGAAGCGCTACGAAGCCAAGTACGGCATCCAGCCAAAGTTCTACGACGTAGTAATCTCGGACGGTGCTCGTCGCCTCTAAGGCGTAGGCTTTCCGATCGCCACGAACACAAGACACCCCGCAAGGGATGCGCCTCCGAGGAGGCCATCGCCTTGCGGGGTGTCGCACATCCGAACGGTCAGAGAAAA
This sequence comes from uncultured Porphyromonas sp., assembly GCA_927910985.1. Lineage (GTDB taxonomy): Bacteria > Bacteroidota > Bacteroidia > Bacteroidales > Porphyromonadaceae > Porphyromonas. The sequence goes on from CAKMOP010000265.1 coordinate 4,548, forward strand.
AACATCCTTCACCAGAGAAGCTAAGGCATTTCGCCTTCATTCAAACGACCATCACGGAGGTACCGCGCGAATAAATCAGAGCATTTAGACGGACTTCACGCATTAGAGGCAGGTGCAAAGTGGAGCAAATCAAGGCTTATCGGGTGGAAGACAGACTTTTTTCCTACCTTTATTAGGGCAAAATGAAGGGCTTATCTGCTCTTCACCTTGCCCCAAACAAATACATTTGTCCCTCAGACCTACAACCATTATGAGCCAGATCAAGAATTATATCCGCGAGCACGAAGCTCGTTTCCTCGAAGACCTCTTCGAGCTCATCCGCATCCCCTCGGTCAGTGCCAAGAGCGAGCACAAACCCGATATGCAGCGCTGCGCTGAGCACTGGCGCAACCATCTCAAAGGCCTCGGTGTACAGACCGTAGAAGTCTACCAGACGGCCGGTAACCCCATCGTCTTCGGCCACTATGAGAAGGATCCTACGAAGCCCACGATTCTCGTCTATGGCCACTATGACGTGAT
>CAKMOP010000266.1 GCA_927910985.1 uncultured Porphyromonas sp.
AGCTTCAAAGGCCTTGCGCCCGAGGTGGAAGGTCAGCGAAGCGCCAGCCTGAGCGATAAAGTTCGCATTGCTGAAGTTTTCGCTTGGCGTACCAGCTACTTCCGCCTCAACAGCGCTGTAGTCGACAAGAACCAGATGGTCAACGTCTACAACATCGCCGAATACGCTAAGAGCAACACCGAGACGATCACGCTCGTCGGCTATGCTGACCGCAAGACGGGTAACCCAGCTTACAACCTTGCGCTCTCAAAGCGTCGTGCTGAAGCTGTCGCCGATATCCTCGTCAAGAAGTATGGTATCTCCCGCGATCGTCTGAAGATCGACTGGAAGGGAGACACGGTACAGCCTTACGATGAGAATGTCTGGAACCGTATCGTCCTGATGAGCGCCGAATAATCGTTCTGCGCTTCCCCCTTGGAGGTGAGTGAGTGCTTCGTGCGCTACTCACTACATATAGTCCGCCCCTCGGCTGACCTTCGGGTCGTCGAGGGCGGATGCTTTTGGTGAGACTTCCATTTAATGATAGGTTTCGCCGCGATGTGCTCCGCTACGATATGTGGTGCTTTCAGCTGCTGCTTGTTTAGTTGGAGGCAATGTCTTATCTTTGCACCGCATTCGTCAAGCCGTCTTCGGCTGGATGAGTGATTAGGCTGTCTCGTGGTGTAATGGTAGCACAACAGGTTTTGGTTCTGTTTGTCAAGGTTCGAATCCTTGCGAGACAACGATAAAGTCGCTTGGTAGTGTGGTGATAAATACCTATCTTTGCACCGTCAAGAGACAGAAACGGCTAAGAACGGTGTGGTAGTTCAGCTGGTTAGAATACCTGCCTGTCACGCAGGGGGTCGCGGGTTCGAGTCCCGTCCATACCGCCAGAAGGAGCTGTGTTTCCCTTCTCTATAAAGAGAGAGTGTGCACAGCTTCTCTTCCGAAAAAGCCAATTCGGGATGTAGCGCAGTCCGGTTAGCGCACCTGCTTTGGGAGCAGGGGGTCCCAGGTTCGAATCCTGGTATCCCGACACAAGGCGGAGGTCTGATGTAGAACACTACGTCAGACCTCCTTCGTTTATATCCTCTCGCGGAGAGTGGACGACGCAGGATGTTGTACCTTTACGCCGTGAGGCCGTAGCCTCCACTCTTCCCTCCAATAGACTAATGAAGCAAGAATCACGTATGATCGCCAAGACGCTGCAGACCCTCGAGCCCGTCTTGGCACAAGAACTTGAAGCCCTCGGGGCTACCAATATTGAAGAGGGCCGCCGTATGGTCTCCTTCACCGGAGATAAGAAGCTCCTTTATCGCGCCAACTATTGTCTGCGCACCGCTCTGCGCATCCTTCTCCCCATCGCCTCCTTCCGTGCCAGTGATCCCGATGAGCTGTATCGTCAGCTCAAGCGCTTGGACTGGAGCGAATGGATGCAGGCGGGCGATACCTTTGCCTTCGATACCGTGGTCTACTCCGAGACCTTCACTCATAGTAAATATGTAGGCTATCGGGCTAAGGATGCCCTCGTCGACTACTTCACTGAGCGTGGCGAGAAGCGTCCGATGGTGCGTCTGGATAACCCTGACCGACTTTTCCATATTCATATTTCGCACGATAAGGTGACGCTCGCCTTAGATAGTTCGGGCGAGAGCCTGCATAAGCGTGGTTGGAGAGCTGCGCAGACGGAGGCTCCGCTGAGTGAAGTCCTCGCTGCTGGCATCCTGCTTCTTGCGGGCTGGCAAGGAGAGACGGACTTCATCGATCCGATGTGTGGCTCGGGGACGCTCCTCATTGAGGCTGCACTCATTGCCCGTGGTATTGCTCCTGGCTCCTTCCGCAAGGGCTTCGCTTTCCAGCGCTGGGCGGATTATGATCCAGCCCTCTTCGCAGATGTCGAAGCTGAGTGTCGTGAGCTAAAGCCCTTCGAGCACCATATTTATGGTTCGGATAGCTCCATCGAAGCGGTGAAAGTGGCGCGCCACAACGTCCGTATGTCGGGGCTTGCTGACCTCATCACCGTGAGCCATCGTGCGATGCAGGAGTGCCCTGCTCCCGAAGCTCCTGCGCTCATCGTCACCAATCCACCCTACGGCGAACGTCTGCGCCTGCGTGACGGCGAAGAGCTTTATCGTATGATCGGCGAGCGCCTCAAGCATAATTATGCGGGTTCGACGGCGTGGATCTTGGCCTATAAGCTCGAGCACTTCGATAAGATTGGCTTGCGTCACAGCGAGCGCATCAAGATGCTCAATGGTTCGCTGGAGTGTGAGCTGCGTGCTTACACCCTCTTCGCTGGGAAGCGAGAGGACTTCAAGCGTGCCGGTGGTGAAGGGCAAGAGCGTACCCCACGTGCGCCTCGAGCAGCTCGTCCTGAGCGTGAACGTGCTCCTCGCTCAGAGAAGCCTCGTCGCTTTGATCGTCCTCGACGTGAGGAGGGTCGCCGAGGTTCTCGTCCCGAGGGAGGCCGTCCCGAAGGTAGCCGTCCAGCCTTCTCTGACCGCCCACGCAAGCCTTTTGTCAAGCGCGAAGAGCGCGAAGGAGCTTCATCTACCCACGAAAGAGCGCGCGACAAGAAAAAAAAGTGAAGGAGCTCTGTGGCCTAATGATCGCTTCCGCTTCCGTGATGAGGAGGGTAGGGAACGTGTTCGCAGTAAGCGAACTAAGCGCATCCAGACCTTCTCCACCGATAGCGACGAGTAGAGGCTGACAGCGACGCTTGCTCCGACCAATTTGGGTGTATATTTGGTAATATCAGATTTTGTTGTACCTTTGCAGTGCAAACAACAACAGGTCAGCCCAGGTGGCGGAATTGGTAGACGCGCTCGTTTCAGGTGCGAGTGTTCAAAAGACGTGCAGGTTCGATTCCTGTCCTGGGCACAGCCTTGACGCACAGCGTCTCAGTTTGCGAGCTTCAAATACGCGGGTGGTGAAATTGGTAGACACGCTACTTTGAGGGGGTAGTGCCGGTTACGGCGTGTGAGTTCAAATCTCATCCCGCGTACAAAGAAAGAGAGTGAGACTCCTCGAGAAGTAATTCTTGAGGAGTCTCTTCGTTTATGTATCTACCTTGATACGTACTGTGCGATGAACGTCTATCCTAATGCAAAGCTCAATCTTGGGCTCTTCGTCACTGGGCGTCGCCCCGATGGCTACCATCTGTTAGAGACTGCCTTCCTCCCCGTTCCGCTCTGCGACGAGCTGGAGTTGGAGCTGACCGACGCGGCCGAAGATGAACTTATTGTCACGGGCGGAGTCGAGACGGGGGAGCTACAAGACAACCTCGTCCTTCGGGCGGTGCGGGCTCTGCGCCGTGTGCATTCCTTCCCTTCCCTTCGCCTACGTCTTACCAAGCAGATCCCTTCGGGGGCAGGTATGGGCGGTGGGTCTGCGGATGCTTCCTTTACCTTGACGGCGATTAATGAGCTGTGCGCTTTGGGATGTTCGCCGGGGGAATTGGAGGCGATTGCCCTCACGCTCGGTGCTGACTGCCCCATCTTCGTGCGCAATGTGCCTGCTGTAGGGAGGGGCATCGGCGAAGAGCTTACCCCGATTGCGCTGGACAAGCTCCACGGCTATCACCTCACCATCGTCAAACCACCGATACACATCTCCACGGCAGAAGCCTTCCGTGGGCTCCTTCCCCCTAAGCCGGTGGCAATACCTATTGAGGAGCTCTTGGCTCGCCCTGTGGAGGAATGGCGTCACTGCCTCTTCAATGACTTCGAGGCAAGCCTCTTCCCTCATTATCCCATCCTTTCAGCGATTAAAGACGAGCTCTACGCCCTCGGTGCGGACTTCGCACTGATGACGGGCTCGGGAGCTGCGCTGTATGCACTCTCGCATCAGCCTCTTCCGCTGGACTCCTTCCGTCAGGCGGACTACTTCCTCTATCAGGGGAAGCTCTAATATCTCCATACCAATACCTTCTTTATGGCATCTACATCCATCCCCCAGTTGCTGGTGGCAGCTGGTTCGTCGGGCAGTGGCAAGACGACCTTCACGCTCGGACTGCTGCGTGCGCTCAAGCATCGTGGCCTCTCCGTGCAGAGCTTCAAGTGCGGCCCCGACTATATCGACCCGAAGTTCCACGAGCTATCCAGCGGTCGCCCTTCGATTAATCTGGACCTCTTTATGATGAGCCCCGAGCACGTGCGTGCCGTCTATGCACGTCACACGCAGGAGGCGGATGCCGTCGTCCTCGAGGGGGTGATGGGGCTCTATGATGGCTACGTGCGTATGCACGGCTCTTCGGCGGCCGTAGCTCAAGCTGTAGGCATCCCCACGGTACTTCTTGTTGATGCACGCTCGTCGGCTTATTCGGTCGGTGCGCTTCTTTATGGCTTCAAACACTTCCGCCAAGATACGGAGGTCGTCGGGGTGGTCTTCAACCGTGTGGCTTCGGAAAATCATTACCGCTTCCTCCGTGAGGCGGCCGAAGATGCAGGAGTAATTCCACTGGGCTATATCCCGAAGACGAAGCTCCTTGAAGTGCCCTCGCGCCACTTAGGCCTCTCCCTGAGCGAACTGCAGGAGCTGGATGCACTCCCCGAAGATGTCGCTGCCCTCATCGAGAAGCATGTGGATATCGACCGCTTGCTCGAGGCGTGTATGCGTCCTCGTCCTGCACTCCCTGCCGAAGAGCTTCAGCCGAAGCCCGCTCCTTCTGGGCGTAAGATTGCCGTCGCACGTGATGAAGCGTTCAACTTCATCTATGAGGAGAACATCCGCACGCTATCGCTGTACGGAGAAGTTTCCTTCTTCTCACCGCTGAAGGATGAGCCACTTCCCGAGTGTGACCTGCTGTATATCCCTGGCGGTTATCCTGAATTTTGCCTCAGCGAACTTGCGCAAGCCGAGCGCACTCGTAGCTCCATCGCCGCTTATGCCGCTTCGGGAGGGCGTGTCTTGGCCGAATGTGGGGGGATGATGTACCTCTGCCGTGCTATTCGTGATGAGGAGGGTAAGGCTTACCCGATGTGTGGCGTCCTTGACCAAGAAGCCACGATGGAAGGGATGCGTCTGCGCTTAGGCTATCGTAAGCTCCGCCTTGCTGGGTGCGAATACCGTGGGCACGAGTTCCATTATTCCTCGATTGTGCCGCAGGAAGGCGGTGAGGCAACGGTCGGCGAGCAACTGACGGCGCGCGACGAAGTTGCTCCGACGCTCCTTTATCGCCGAGGCAATGTGCTGGCAGGCTATACGCACCTCTACTTTGCCGAGCAAGACCCCTTCGCCCTCTTCGACTAAGGCTTTATGCCCGTCTTCTCTCTGAAATTGCTTCCTTGCCTTGCTGCTTGAAGCTTTCTTGCGAACTTCTTATCTCCATCAGTAC
>CAKMOP010000267.1 GCA_927910985.1 uncultured Porphyromonas sp.
CGTCTAAGGAGAGCTCTGCGATGCGCCTGCTCTGAGCGCCACCCCCAAGAAGCTCAGTCTTTGCCTGAACTGCTCGTGGGGATAGATGTGCCGTAGCCAATAGAGCATATCCCTCGGAGGGGTAAACAATGCCAATGGACCAGCATCCCCATCGACTCCGAAGAACTTATTCCTCCCCTCCCGCATCGCAGCTAAGAACATCCAGTCAATGGCTGAAATACCTTCGCGATAGCTTCCCCGAAGCTCTTCACTTGCGTGCAAAGAGAGGTCACCGACAGCACACACACCCGTCTCGTAGAGTGCGACCACAGCAGAGGCATAGACCGTAGCATCGGTGAGCATCAGATCATAAGCAATGGCTGCTGGCCCGCAAAGCTCGGTAGCGCCTTGGTTGGGGTACGGATATGAGTAAGTCGTCCCTGCATAGGGATAGGAGCGCAAGCGAGCCACCTCGTGGCGGGACATCCCTTGATGCTCAAACCGTGCCTGCATCTCCAGAGCCACCTGATCTCGACCATAGCACCCCCATATACGAGGCGATAGCTCTGGCTTCTCTGCCAAGTGCTTGAGCTCAGTAGGCGTCATTGCATTCATAAACACTCATCATACGGTCTTGCTCTTAGGGGGCACACTGGAGCAGAGCTCTTGAAGGCCCTGCGGTGGTAGCCCAAGCGAATAAATCGTGACCGCAAACATAGCGATATTATTCTTACCTCCCCATCCCCCCATCAGCAAAAGCGGTAGCCACACATCGGCTAACGACAGACGAACAATAAAGGACAGCAGAGCGAGCAATATAGCTCTGCACCGCAACCTATATTGCTCCGACGTGCAAGCAATATAGCTCCACGCCTTGACCTATATTGCTCGAGGCACCGACCTATATTGCTTTGCATCCGCCCCTTTCGGAAGGCACACACAGCTCACTATATACCAAACGGCATCGCCCCCCAGAGATGAAGTGCTTCATCTCTGGGGGCGATGCCGTAGCTATAAGAAAGAGGGAGCGCGTCAGTCGCCTATTCGCCTTCGGGCTGATAGCCTTCGGCGGGGCGCACGGGCTTACCGATGAGGGTCGCTGCCGTGGCGGACTCGATGCGTACCTCTACGTACTGACCCACACGGTAGCCTTGCTTATCGAAGACCACGACCTTATTCTGCTGGCTTCGGCCAAAGAGCTGATCACGCGAACGCTTACTGAAGCCCTCAATAAGCACCTCAAAGGTCTTCCCCACGTCACGCAGGTTGCTCTCCAGCGAAAGCTGAGTCTGCAGCTCAATCATCACATTGAGGCGACGAATCTTCTCTTCCTCGGGGATGTTATCCGCTAAGTACTTCGCTGCATAGGTGCCGGGACGCTCAGAGTACTTAAAGAGGAAGGCGTTGTCATACCCTACTTCGCGCATCAGGCTCAAGGTATCCTGGAAGTCTTCCTCACTCTCATCGTGGAAGCCACAGAAGATGTCCGAAGTGATGGCACAGTCGGGCATCACACGGCGGATAGCGGCTACACGCTCCAGATACCATTCGCGGGTGTAGTTACGCTTCATCAACTTGAGGATGCGGTCATTGCCCGACTGCGAAGGCAGGTGGATGTGCTTGCAGATGTTCGGGTACTTCGCCATCACAGCGATGGCCTTATCGTCCATATCCTTGGGGTGGGGCGAGGTGAAGCGTATGCGGATGGAGGGGACAGCCAAGGCAACCTGCTCCAAGAGATCCCCGAAGTCATAGGTCTTCTCCCCGTCGACGAAGCGGTAGGAATTGACATTCTGCCCGAGAAGCGTAATCTCTCGGTAGCCCTTAGACTCAAGGTCCTTGACCTCACGGATGATGCTCTCTAATTCACGGCTACGCTCACGGCCGCGCGTGTAGGGGACGATGCAGTAGGAGCAGAAGTTATTACACCCACGCATGATGGAGACGAAGCCCGAGAGATTGATACCGCCGATCTTCAGCGGCAGGACATCCTTGTAGGTCTCTGTCGTGGAGAGCTGAACATTGATGGCCTTCTCCCCACGCTCGACCGCCCCGACGAGGTTCGGCAAATCCAAGTAGCTATCCGGGCCGACGACCAGGTCGACGTGGTGCTTCTCGATGAGCTCCCCCTTGGCACGCTCCGCCATACAGCCTAAGACGCCGATGATGATGTGGCGACGCTTCTTGCGGCGAATAGAGTGATAATAAGCGATGCGGTTGAGGACTTTCTGCTCGGCATTGTCGCGCACGGAGCAGGTATTGAGGAAGATCGCATCTGCTAATTCGGGGTCTTCGGTCAGGTGGAAGCCGTCCATCTGCATGATCGAAGCTACGACTTCGCTGTCAGCGACATTCATCTGACAGCCGTAGGTCTCGATGTAGACGCGACGGGCGGATGCGGTCGAAGGTTGCTCGTTGGGAGTCATAAAGTATATCGGGTTGTTTAAGTGAGGGAGGAAACGCGTAGACTTCCTAAAGCCTCCAGGGATTTATCACTTGGAGGTAATAAATTTATCTGTATATTTGCACTGAAAATGTAAGATTTTTCATAGTTAAGGTTTTGGTTAATAGGTTGGAGCTGGCTGGGAAGCCGGCTCCGCTTTTTTTATACCTATGCCAAGACCTACTATGCTCTTCACCTTACCCTTAGTCAGAAGTATTACGGAGCATCACCGATACGCAGGAAGTGATAGCCCTCCTGCTGGAGCCAACGCACCGCAGCCGGCATCGCTATGCGCATATTCTTCTCCGCCTTGAGCGAGTCGTGGAAGACGATGATCGAGCCGTTGCGTGCGTACCGCTTCACATTCTCCAGCACCGTCTCGGGGCTGAGTGAAGCGTTGTAGTCACGCGTGACGACATCCCACATCACGATCTCGAAGCTATGACTCAGCTCCCTATTCTGCGCAAAGCGCAGGTGCCCGTGAGGCGGACGGAAGTAGCGGGAAGGATCAGTTCGTGCGCAGCATAGACGTCGCGCATATACTCCTGCGTGGTGTAGAAGATCCCCTGGATATGATGATAAGTATGATTGCCGACGGTGTGCCCACGGCGCTGTATCTCCTCAAAGAGCTCGGGATAGCGGCGCACATTGTCCGCCACGCAGAAGAAAGTAGCCTTGATACCCAGCTCATCGAGCTGGTCCAATACCCAAGGTGTGACCTCGGGTATCGGACCATCATCGAAGGTGAGGTAGATACTCTTGCCCGAGAGCGCGGGGATACGCCAGCGCGCCCCAGGGACAAGCATGCGGTACCACATAGGTACCCGACAGAGAAGACGCTCAATCATCGAGTCAAAGACCAGGACAAGCTATCGACCGCCACCCAAGCGGCGCAGTAGCGACTCGATCTCACGCTCGTAGCGTTTGAGAGCCTGCGAATTGTTGTCCTTGGCAAAGTCGAGCGCGTAGGAAATCGCCGTATAAGCCTCCTGCAGTTCGCCGTGATGTGAGACCTCGGCGAGCTTCTCAGCGGGGAGCTGAGCTGCCCACGTCAGCGTACTCAGCGCACGGCGAGCGATGGCCTGCAGCACGTGATCCGCTTCCGCACGCATATCGGCTCGGTAGAGCGCATCAGCGAAGTAGAGCGAACTCGTCTCGTAGGGGACGTTCTCCTCTAAGATCACCGAGAGGCACTTCTTCAGCACTACCTGCGCCTTCTTCTTGTCGCCACGCTCCACATAGCCCAAGGCCAGCGGCGTGAAGACTTGGTTACGCAGGGTAGAGACGATGCCACGTGCATTCTCATCGAAGTACGTCCCAGGGCGATCAGCACCGCACCAGCGGAACTTCGTCATCACCGTCTCGTACATACGATCCAGATTGCCAATACCGTAGTCCATAGCACGTCCCGTACTATCGACACGCGCCTGGAGGGGAAGGAGCTGCGCAGCCATACCCGTCTGCACCATGCTGGCGGTCATCGAATTGAAGGCATTGCGGGGCGAGGTAATAGCCCAGTAGATAGGACGCTCCCACTTATTCCCAGCGATGAGGTCGAGGACACTTAGCGCACCGATCTCGAGGTACTGACGTCCCTGAAGATTCATCGAGAAGTGCGGCGTGATGTACCCGACTAAATCAGGGTAGCTCTTAGCGATACGCTGTACCGTGGCGAGCGAATCCGTAGCGACATAGAGGTCGGACGAAGGAATCATCGCAGGCGAACCAGCCCCACTCGACTGCAGACCCTTATAAGCGTCCTCTACGGACATCGGCTCTCCAGAGGGAGCTACCAGCGCGTAGTTATTGTAGTAATAATAGGACTTCGGCAGGAGACCAATAGGCAGAGGCTTACCCGTGTAGGCCTGCTTCTTCATCTGGTCAATATACCAGTCACCCGAGAGGTAGGAGAGGTTGACGGTGCGCACATCCGTGCGGATGCCTTCGACCTCCTGCGCGTACCACAGCGGGAAGGTGTCGTTGTCTCCATAGCAGAAGAGGATAGCATTGGGCTCGCAGCTCTCGAGGTAGTTACGCCCCATGTCGCTGGCCACCGTACGCCCCGAGCGGTCGTGGTCATCCCAGTTCTGCCCTGCCATCTGTATCGGGACAAGAAGGAGCACCAGCGAGGCCACGCCAGCCACCGCCGTAGAGATCGGGAGCGGAGCTTCGTCGTCGGTGGTCTTCTTCGCAGGGGTCTTCGAGAGGTAACGGCTCACGGTCGTAGCGATCGCAGCGACACCGAAGCCCACCCAGATAGCGAAGGCGTAGAACGATCCCACATAAGCATAGTCACGCTCACGAGGCTGTCCAGGATACTGATTGAGGTACAGGACGATGGCAATACCCGTCATAAAGAAGAGCATAAACGTCACCCAGAAGCTCTCTACCCCACGGCGACCACGCCCGATCTGGAAGAAGAGACCGATGAGACCAAGGATCAGAGGCAGCGCATAGTAGACGTTGTGCCCCTTATTATCGGTCATATCCACGGGGTGCGTATCGCTATCCCCGTAGAAGAAACTATCGATGAAGGGGATACCCGTAGCAGCCCCACCACGCAGAAGGCTTCCATCCCCCTGCAGGTCATTCTGACGCCCGGCGAAGTTCCACATAAAGTAGCGCCAGTACATATACGTCAGCTGATAGTTGAAGAAGTACGTCAGGTTATCCCCGAAGGTAGGCTGCGACATATCCTCCGCATCACGCCCCATCCAGGTATTGTACATCTGGGCGTGACCACGCTCGTAGACGCGAGGAAAGAGCATCATCCTTCGCTCTCGTAGACGGGTTCATCCTTGGGAGCACGTGCTACATAGCGGTCGGGGTCAGAAGGATTATTCTTCTCCACACGCCCATAGGTAGGCTCTCCGTCCTTGAACTCAGGGCGGCCGTCTGCACCATACTTATAGGATGAGGCAAAAGGTCGGTCCGTAGAAGAGCGGTGCCGAGCCATACTGTTCACGTGCCAAGTAGTAGCGCAGCGAGAAGGCATCAGCAGGCGCATTCTCATTCATCGGAGGATCAGCCACGGCACGCACTAAGATGACCCCATAGGAGGAGAAGCCCATAGCGATGGCCACGAGGCACATCTGCACCGTCTGCACCGCACGAGCACGCAAGCCCTTATACAGGTAGAAGAAGGCTACAATTGCCACTGCCAGCGCAAGGGCGACAATACCACTCCCGATGAGAGGTAGCCCCATCAGGATGAGTGAAAGAGCGATGGAGATACGGAAGCGGTGCGAAGACAGGTGCTTGGCATCGCGCACAGCATGGTCGGCCTCATACACGCCCCAGATCAGGACGGCCACCAGCACTGCTAAGTAGATATACAGACCTTGGTTATAGCTGAGCCCACAGGTATTGACGAAGAACATATCCCACTTCCCTGCGAGCTTCGGCACACCCTGAACTACCCCGTACATCATCAAGGCAACGAGGGCGAAGGAGCCGAGGAGCGAAAGTGCGCTCCCCTTGAGCGTCACATGCGTAGCACGGCGGTAGTAATAGACCAGCGCCATAGCAGGTAGACAAAGGAGGTTCAGTAGATGCACCCCGATGCTGAGCCCCATCAGATAGGCGATGAGCACCAGCCAGCGATCCGAACGCTCGTACTCGCTACGTTCGTCCCACTTGAAGATCAACCAGAAGACCACCGCCGTAAAGAGCGAACTGAAGGCATAGACTTCGGCTTCGACGGCACTGAACCAGAAGGAGTCAGAGAACGTATAGACCAAGCTTCCGACAAGCCCCGAGCCCAAGATGGCGAGTCCTTGCCCCAAGGTCATCACTTCGCCCACGGGCTCATAGCCCTGCTTGCCTAAACGTGCCTGCGGTGTGACCACACGGCGCACCATATGCGTAATCGTCCAGAAGAGGAAGAGAATCGTCAGCCCACTCAGCACGGCACTTGTGGCGTTGGTCATCAGAGCAGCACGCTCGGGGCTTCCGCCAAGGTGGGAGATGACGTTGTAGACCAACATATAGAAGGGGGCTCCAGGGGGGTGCCCGATCTCGAGCTTGTAGTCACAAGCGATGAACTCCGCGCAGTCCCACAGGCTTGCCGAAGGGCCGATCGTGAGCAGATAGGTCAGGGTAGCGATGGCGAAGACCACCCACCCCAAGAGGTTATTTGCTCGGTTAAATTGCTTCCAATTCATATATATCCATATTAGGGGTGTGCCTCGTATCCTATCTCTGGGCACACCACAACGCCTACAAAGATAGCTATATACGACGAATACGCTGAGAACCAACATAGAGGCAAGCATCCCCGAGGCAGCTATAAGCGCACATCGCTCCTCCTGAGGAAAGCGAATATTCCATCCGTGGAACGCTACCTTTCCACCCGATGGAACGCTGGCTTTCCATCCGTCAAAAATCAGGAGAATGCCCCCCAACTAAGCCATCAGCCCCCTACTTCTCGGGCGAAGTA
>CAKMOP010000268.1 GCA_927910985.1 uncultured Porphyromonas sp.
GTTGGTGCGTGTGAAGGTGAAAGGATCGGGAGATACTGCGGTCAACGTGGCTCTCGGCAGCTAAGTGGATGATACCATCCACAGTGTACTCCGCAAGGAGCTCACGCATACGCTCGTAGTCACAGATGTCTGCTTCGACGAAGGTGTAGTTGGGGAGGGGAGCAACGTCCTCCAGGGTCTTGAGGTTGCCCGCGTAGGTGAGCTTATCCAAACAGATGATGTGGTACTGCGGATACTTATTGGTCAGAAGGCGGACGACATGTGAGCCGATGAAGCCAGCACCGCCAGTGATGAGTAGCGAGCGAAGGTAATGCATGAGTAGACGGATGGTGAGTGGTTAGTCGTGAAGTACAGCTGTGAGGCGTAAGCATTCCTCCAGAGCAGTGCGCCAGTGTGGAATGGTGATGCCGAAGGTTGTGCGGATGAGTGTCTTGTCGAGGACAGAGAAGTGAGGACGCTCGGCGCGTGTCGGATACTCGCTGCTGCGGATGGGATGGAGCGTGGTAGTATAGCCAGAGAGGCGGAAGATGGCTTCGGCGAAGTCGTACCACGAGGCTACCCCTTCGTTGGAGAAGTGGTAAAGTCCACTCTTATCCAGTCCTCTACGTTCGAGGAGTGAGACGATGAAGTGCGCCAAGGAGAGGGCTGATGTCGGGGTGCCCACTTGGTCGAAGACCACTCGAAGCTCGGGACGCTCTGCACCTAAGCGAAGCATCGTCTTCAGGAAGTTCGCCCCATAGGGAGAGTAAAGCCACGAAGTGCGGAGGATGAGGTGGCGTGGGGCGATGCGCTGGATCGCTACTTCTCCGAGTCGCTTTGTCTGCCCATAGATCCCGATGGGTTCGGTCGGCATATCCTCGGTGTACGGGACGGAGCTGTGTCCCGAGAAGACGTAGTCGGTGGAGATATGTACGAGGAAGATGTCTCGCTGCTTGCAGACTTCGGCTAGTCGTGCTACCGCCAGATGATTGACTTCATCCGCTTGATCGGGCTCATCTTCGGCTCGGTCAACGGCTGTGTATGCCGCTACATTGATGATGACTTCTATCTCTTCACGGATTGCAAACTGCTTGATGGCAGAGGTGTCGGAGAGGTCAAGCGTAGCTCGAGAAGCGAAGTGATAGCGGTGAGCAGAGCCCTGCGCTACGTGGGCAATACAGCGACCGAGCTGACCCGATGCTCCGAGGACGAGGATGTTCATAGGTGGCGAACGGTGCTGTAGTCGAAGAGCTGGGGGGCTTCGCTCAGGCGTGGATGGCGGCTATCCTTGGCGGAGAGACGGATGGCTTCGGCAGGTAGTTCCCAGTCGATGCCGAGAGCAGGGTCATCCCACGCGATAGCCCCTTCGGCCTCAGGAGCGTAGTAGTTATCACACTTGTATTGGAAGACGGCTTCCTCGCTGAGTACGCTGAAGCCGTGGGCAAAGCCGTGAGGGAGGAAGAGCATCCGATGGTTGTCCTCGGTAAGCTCGACGGCCACGTGCTGTCCGAAGGTGGGGGAGCCAAGGCGCACATCTACTGCCACATCCAGCACTCGACCACGTAGGACGCGCACGAGCTTGGCCTGTGCATGAGGAGGGAACTGGAAGTGCAGACCACGCACTACGCCGTAGCTGGAGCGACTCTCGTTATCTTGGACGAAGTGTGTGGGAGCAACGAGTTCGGCGAAGCGTTGTTCGCTGAAAGACTCGAAGAAATAGCCACGTTCATCACGGAAGAGACGTGGCTCGAGGATGACGACCTCAGGAATTGAAGTAGGGATAAGCTTCATAGCGGTGAGGTGCTACTTCATATCTGCGATGCGAAGCAAGTATTGCCCGTATTGGTTTTTCGCCATAGGAGCTGCACGCTGGATCAGGTCTTCGCGTGAGAGCCAGCCAGCACGGTAGGCGATCTCTTCGAGGCAAGCAATCTTGAGCCCCTGGCGCTTCTCGATGACTTCGACGAAGGTGGAAGCCTCTGAGAGGGAGTCGTGCGTACCCGTGTCGAGCCAAGCGAAGCCACGACCGAGCGTCTGCACTAAGAGTTGCTCACGGCGGAGGAACTCTTGGTTGACACTCGTGATCTCGAGCTCGCCACGTGCTGAGGGGCGTACGCCTTCAGCTACTTGGACGACGGCGTTGGGGTAGAAGTACAGCCCTACGACAGCGTAGTTGCTCTTCGGTATCTGGGGTTTCTCTTCGATGGAGATGCAGCGGCCATTAGGGGCGAACTCCGCCACGCCATAGCGCTCCGGGTCGCTGACCCAATAGCCGAAGACGGTCGCTTCGTTGCGCTCTTCTGCATCTTCGACAGCCTGGCGGAGGGTCTGAGTGAAGGACATCCCGTAGAAGATGTTGTCACCGAGTACGAGGCATACGGAGTCGTCGCCGATGAAGTCCTTGCCGATGAGGAAGGCTTGTGCCAGCCCTTCGGGGCGAGGCTGTTCGGCATAGCTGAAGTGTACTCCGTAGTCGCTTCCATCGCCGAGAAGGCGGCGAAAAGCTGGTAAGTCTTCGGGGGTAGATATGATGAGTATGTCCCGTATCCCTGCGAGCATAAGCACCGAGATCGGGTAGTAGACCATGGGTTTATCGTAGATGGGTAGGAGCTGCTTGCTCACACCCTTGGTGATGGGGTAGAGGCGAGTACCCGCCCCTCCAGCTAAGACTATTCCCTTCATAGATGGATGACGATGGTAGGACAAGCCGTGTGATTGACCTGTTATCTTTAGATAAAGGTATAAAAAAAGGGTGAGCTATCTAAGCCGGTAGCTCACCCTTTGTCTTGAGATCTTACTCGCTCTTCGTGACTTAGTCACGCCGGCCGAAGAGGCGAAGCAGGTAGATGAAGAGGTTGATGAAGTCCAAATACAAGTTGAGCGCACCGAGCAGGGCGACCTTCTTCGTCTGCTCTTCGTCCCCGACAGATTGTGCGATCATCTCCTTGATGCGCTGCGTGTCATAGGCGGTAAGGCCTACGAAGATAAGGACTCCGAGGTAGCTTACTACCCACATCAGTAGGCTGCTGCCTACGAAGATGTTGACCACGCTGGCGATGATCAAGCCGATGAGACCCATCATCAGATAGCTACCCATGCTTGACAAATCTCGCTTGGTGGTATAGCCGAAGATCGCCATCGCAGCGAAGGTACCTGCCGTGATGAAGAAGGTCGAGGCAATGGATTCACCCGTGTAGACCAAGAAGATGGGACTGAGCGTCACCCCATTGAGCAGGGAGTAGACGGCAAAGGCGGCCGTTGCCACTGGCATAGAGAGCTTCATGATGCGGCTCGAAAGATACCACACGAGTGCTACCTCTGCGATCACCAAGATCCAGAAGGGGAAGGACCCAGAGAAGAGCACTTCGATGAGGTTAGAGTCGGCAACAAAGAGGGCAGTGAGCCCCGTGATGGCGAGCCCGAGAGTCATCCATACGAAGGCACGTGTCACAGACTGACGTACCAACACCGTGTAGCTGTCGTCAACGATTGTACGGCTGAGCTCTTCGCCGTGGTAGGGGAATTGGGAGTTATTCATTAGGATAAGTGTGTGGGGGAATACTTGTGATTAGAAGCGCAGGGATAGGGTGGCGATGGCCTTGTGGCGCTGGTTCGTCTCCTTGATGCCCTCCATACCTACCAGCTCTGAGGCTTGTACTTCCTTATTCTCAAGTTGCTTGGTCGTCGCATTGAGGTAAGGACCATAGTCGTTGAGCGTAGGGAAGGCGAAGGTGCGTGCGCTCGTCTGAGTATAGACATACGCTACATCCAGTGATAGACTGGGCGTGAGTCGGAAGCCCGCCCCCAGTGAATAGCTGTTCAGATTGTCGGGAAGCGTGTAGTGTACGGCTGGACCTGAGACAAAGGCTTCTGTCGTAACCGTAGTACCCTTCAGACGCTCATTCTTAATGGGAGAAGAGGTGTAGCGATAGCCAGCACGCAGGGCAACGCGACTACCGAGCATTACTTCAGCACCAAGACGCAGGGAGTGTATGCCGCCAAAGTTTGTCTTGAGGTGGGCATTGTCTTCCTCAAATCCCGTATCGCTGTCGTAGTCCTCATTGTAGGTGTTGTTGCTGAGGCGCAGTGATTCTCCCGTGTATGTATAGTCGGCACTGAGGAAGCCATAGCGACCTATGAAGTAGGCTCCGCTCAGTCCGAAGTGCCAAGGCCCACGCAGCTTATAAGAGGTAGCAGCATCCTTAGGGGTGCTGACCTCACCGAGCTTACGGTCATAGCGTCCTTCGCTGTGTGCTTGGAAGTCCATCTTCATCGTGTAGAAGGTAGGAGTATAGATCGAAGCACCGAGACGCAAGCCATCGGTAGGCTCATAGAGGAAGCCGAGGCCGAGACGACCACCGAAGCCGGAGATACTCTTCGTATTTTGTAGTGCCAGCGAATTGTTTTCGCGGAAGCGCTCCTGATAGAAGGAACTCAGCTCATAGTCCAGCGAAGAGAGTGTGAGTGCTGCACCGAAGTGCAGGGCTTCATTGGCCTCCAGCCCGAACGCGATATCATAGTCGGTGATACTTCCCTTTTCGCGCAGGATGAGATCTGCATTATCTGGGAGCCCGATACTGGGCGTCTTGTAGGGCGTTCCATCGGGAGCCGAACGATAGAGATAGGCCGAGTGGTAGCTCTTGCTCTTTTTGTCGTAGTCGATCCATCCTGCTCCTGCTCCGAGGATGGAGAGGAAGGGTACATAGTCGTTTCGGAAGGCTGCTGTCGAGGTGAGGTAGTTCTTCGAGAAGTATTGTCCTACCTCGTCACGGCGTATATTATCATAGTACGCATTGTTCGTGCGCCCTGCTGCGAAGTCCGCCAATGAGGAGTAATTCCCCTCTTGTGGAAGAGTAGCCGAGGCGTGTAGCTCGCGGTCAAAGCGACCTGCGTTGCGTATGCTGAAGGCGAAGGACACAGGGCCACGTGTGGCTCTATTCGTGCCTGCTTGGTAGGAGAATTCTTCGAAAAGGAACTTACTCTTGAGCTCTTGAGCAGAAGAAGAGCCGTACCAGGATCCCTTATCAACGCCCCATCCCCCTCCGAGGGTGAGCGAGAGACGGT
>CAKMOP010000269.1 GCA_927910985.1 uncultured Porphyromonas sp.
AGACGCGAAGGTTCGCAAACTTAGTGATGACATGGGCATCGGTCAAATAGCGTCCTGCGGTTAGCTTTGCGCGAATCACATCACTCACCTGATCCAGACTCAGCCCCTGAACCTCAACATCCCCGATGACAGGGAACTGAATTTTTCCAGCCGCATCGACCAAATAAGAAGACGTAGTATCAGCAGGTGCTACGCTTGCAGTATTCCCTCCAGGCAGACTAAGCCCAGTCTGGGTAGCCACGGAGCGAGAATTAAAAGGAATGGTCAGCTCTGGATTACGTATGCTCGTCACGAGAATACGGAGCTTATCTCCCTTTTGCACGACAATACCCTTATCGTGCTTGACACTGTACATCTTTGCTTCCTCGATATCACGCAGGTAATTCGTCTTATAGGCCGTATCACACGAGGTCAGTGTGAATACGAAGAGAATACCTAAGGACAATAGTCCTTTACTTAGAAATCTCTTGATCATTATCTATATGTGTTATGCTTCTATTTCAGAATTTCTTACCAAATATAATGGAAAAGGCTGTAAGGAAGATAATCTTGATATCCGTGAAGATGGAGAAGTTATCCAGATACTTGAGGTCTAAGCGCAGGCGCTCCAGCATCTTCTCCATCGTATCGGTATAGCCGTTATACAGCGTCGCATAGGAGAAAAGCCCTGGACGCACCGTGTACAGCCGCACATAGTCGGGGTTATGCTCCATAATCTGGTCAATGAAGAACTGCCGCTCGGGGCGTGGTCCGACAAAGGACATTTCCCCCTTGATGACATTCCACAGCTGAGGAAACTCATCCAAGTGGTGGGCACGTATAAACGCCCCGACACGCGTCAGTCGGCTATCACCATCTGTGAAGAGCTGAGGACTATTATCTCGCTCTGCATCCATACGCATCGAGCGGAACTTATACAGCATAAAGGGCTTCCCCTTATAGCCAATACGCTCCTGACGATATATGATATCTCCCTCGGGATCTTCGCGCTTAATCATAAAAGCAAGGAGCGCAATCAAGGGCGAGAAAACCACCAGCGAAACCAGGGCCAACGTGAAGTCGAAGGTTCGCTTAATGACACGTTCCATCTTGTTCATATCTATAAGTCTGTGGAATTTAATAGATCCGAGTAGATCTTGATTAAGTTATTGATCATTTCATCCTTAGTGAAGACATCCGTAGAAGCGCTGACGTTGCTCCTCGGCTATAGCGAGTCCAATGCCTCCTGTGAGCTACAGATATGCTCAATAGCACCAGCCAGAGCTTGCGCATCTCGCACGGGGACATTGACGCCGGAGACGCCATCCTCATTGACCCAAGAAACTCCGGACTCCGGGATCTTCGTGGCGACAATCGGGCGTGCCAACGACATCGCCTCGACCAGGACAATAGCATAAGCCTCCGTCTTAATCGTTGAGCTCAGACAGAAGACATCACAAGCCCCGAAGTAGGCGGGCTTGATCTTATCTGAAACAAAGCCAAGGAACGTCACTCGATTATCTACCCCCAATTTATGAGCATAGGTCTCAAGTTCTTCTCTTTGTGGGCCAGTTCCACCAATGATCAGGACATAATCATCCCCTAAAAGCGTCATCATTTGGACCAAATGGTGGTAGCCCTTATAGGATACAAGCCGCCCCATATTGAAGATGATCTTCTTACCAGGGTACTGCGCACGTATCTCCTTGATCTCATCCGAGAGCCAAGGATAAGGGTCTACCCCAATAGGCAGGTAGGAGGTCTTCGCCTGTACCTTTTTCAAGAAGGGAGATTCGGACACATATACGGGGGTCGTCCCCAAAATCAAATCAGCCCGGTGAATCAACCACCGCTGTAGCGGATCAAAGAAGCGAAGGAGCACCTTCTGCTTTAAGATATCACTATGCCAGTGTAGAACCACCTTTCCCTTATATCCCGAAAGAAACAAGGAAAGCGTAGCCATTGGATCGGGATGGTGTATGTGGATGATGTCGTAGCTGGAGCAGATGCGACGAAGACGAAGAATCATCTGAGGGGAGATCATCGTCGCAGCGACCTTCAGCAAGGACTTTGTCCGGAATATCCGTGAATGCTCCGCAAGGACAATATCGTCGGTCTCTCCATCGTGCGAGGCACAGAGCATATCCGAAGCAAAACCTCGCTCAGCGAGTCCCTTGGTGAAGATCTCCATCACCTTCTCCACTCCGCCACGTATCGGGTAGAACTTACCAAGCTGTAGAATCTTCATCTTTATTATCTCTTAGGAGACGTGTGATGCTCCACTTCAGCCTCGTTCAACGGAGAGAGCAAACATTCAAATAGTTCAGCCCAAGATGTAGCACAGGGTGCTGCCATTGTTCGAGGTAGCACTGGGGTAAGCTGTCGCTCATCACCATGGAGCACAGCCTCCATCAGATCTGCAAGTGCTTCTACATCATAAGGATCAAAAAAGCCTACCCTTCGAGCCCCTGCTGCCGTCTCATGCGCATAGGGCAGATCCGACAAAAGCATCGGACGGTCATAAGGCAAGAACTCCGAAATGGGCAAGCCCCAAGTCTCAATACGCGAGGGAAAGACCAAGCAATCTGTCTGGGCATAAAGCGCACGGAGTGCTTCGGGGGACATAAACCCTGCGAAGTGAAGGCTGTCCACACTCCCCCAGCGTTGATAAAGCCAACGAGCATAGTCATTTTCCTCTCCTTTGACGGTGAAGATGGTACGGAATTTTCCCGTACCTATCCGCTGCTCCAAAAGGCGAGTCGCCTCGGCAAGCAACTCGAAATTCTTATGGACATCAGGAGTGGAGGCGAAGAGGAAGGTCGGGATATGCTTCCCCTGATGCTCAGCCTCGATGCGTATAGCTGGTTCTCTCTGAGGAGGTGCTACGATAAATCGCT
>CAKMOP010000270.1 GCA_927910985.1 uncultured Porphyromonas sp.
ATAACCAATATAGGTTGTCACGCCGAGCAATATAGGTTCACCCAGCGAGCAATATAGGTTCATTTAGCCTCTGCAAGAGATCGATATCATGACCTCAATAAGTTCACTTGGCCACAAGGAATAAATAAGGAATACAGATCCTATAGAAATGATCCTATCCTCCCGAGGAGAGCACCCCAACATAAGGATAACGCAGCCTCAAGATATCGAAGATCTATGAGCTATTGGGGGGAGTAAAGTTATGAGCAGTCTCATGACTCCGCTCCTTCACATTCTCTTCAGGACACGCCAAGATTAGGTAGATTGTACTACCAAGATATAGGGACAAATACCTACACTTATGTATTTCCCCCCACCACCTAATATAACCTACTCTAATACTGTACATTTGCTCCGCTCAACAGCAATATTACTCACTTATAAACCACAATAATATGCGTAAGCTTTACTCCCTTATGCTCTCACTACAGCTCCTTTTAGCTACGGCTCTGGGGCTCAGCTGTGAGCTTGCAGCACAAGGAAAGCTGACCGATGCCAATATCATTGGCCACGTCACCGACGCGAAGACGGGGGAACACCTCGCTGGGATCACCATCGCGATTAAGGGGACGACCTTCGGCGCAGCTACCGATGCTACAGGTCATTACTTCCTCAAAAACCTCAAGCAGAAGAGCGTGACACTCGTCATGCGCGGTCTCGGTTATCTCAGCCAAGAGCGCACCGTGGAGATCATCCCTGGTAAGGTCGTCGAAGTCAACTTCGATGCATAGCCCGACAACATCAGTATCGATGAGGTCGTTGTCTCCTCCAATCGTCAAGCTACCCTCCGCCGTCTGGCACCTACACTCGTCACCGTACTCGACTCTAAGCTCTTCGAGAATGCCAATGCGACCAACCTCGCTCAAGGGCTGATCTTCCAGCCAGGTGTACGTGTCGAAAACAACTGTCAGAACTGTGGCTTCAACCAAGTTCGTATCAACGGTCTCGATGGTCGCTACTCGCAGATCCTCATCGACAGCCGTCCAATCATGAGCGCACTGGCTGGAGTCTATGGGCTGGAGCAGATCCCAACCAATATGATCGAGCGTGTCGAAGTCGTACGTGGTGGAGGCTCGGCCCTCTTCGGTTCGTCAGCCATCGCTGGGGTCATCAACATCATCACCAAGGAACCACAGCGCAATAGCTTCACCTTCAACGAGAGCATGGGCTTCTCGGGCTTCAAGGATCTGGACAATAACCTCAGCTTCAATGGCTCGCTTGTCAGCGATGATAACCGTGCTGGAGCGATGGTCTTTGCCCAAGCACGCTACCGCAAGGAGCATGATGTCAATGGCGATGGCTATAGTGAATTGGGTCGTCTTGACTCGCGCTCACTCGGCTTCCGTGGCTACTTCCGTCCCTCGGACTATACACGCCTGACCGGTGAAGTCCATACCTTCAGCGAAGCTCGCCGTGGTGGCGACCACATCGACTGGCCAGAGCAGGTAGCTGGAGTAGCAGAGTCCATCCGCCACTCGGTATATAGTGGCAACTTGAAGTTTGACGGCTATAGCGAAGACTACAAGCACCACTACCAGCTCTATACCTCGGCACAGCACATCACACGCAACAGTTACTACGGCGGTATTGGTGAGCCAAAGCTCCGTAACAAGGCTGGAGATAAGTTCGTCAATGCTAAAGGTAAGGAAATCGATAGCGAAGCAGATGCACTGGGCACTGGTGCTATCGGTCGCCCCATCCACACGTCAGACTATGGTAAGAACTTCGGGATCACGCGCGGTGTTACTTGGGTCGGTGGAGCACAGTATACCTATGACTTTGACCACTTCCTCTTCATGCCTGCCCAGTTCCTCGCTGGTGCAGAATACAGCTATGATCGCCTGGAAGATCGGATGCCCCTAAGAGAATGGGAAACGGAAGAGACGAAGAGCAAAGGCTTTGACCTGAGTGCTACCCCCCACATCCCCTCTCCCCTGCCCTGCGCCAAGTTATTCGCAACGCCAGCCAGTTTGCCCAGATCGAATGGAAGAACGACCGTTGGAGCCTCTTGCTCGGTACGCGCCTCGATGAGAACTCTGCTGTAAAGAAGGCCATCTTCAGCCCACGAGCTACCTTGCGCTACAATCCCACGAAGAACTTCAACATCCGTGCAACCTATGCCAAGGGCTTCCGTGCCCCTCAGGTCTTTGACGAAGACCTGCACGTCGGTGTCTCGGTGGTGAAGCTCAGCGCGTGACCAATGCTGATGACCTCCGTCCTGAGATCTCACACTCCTTCAGCCTCAGCAATGATATGTACTTCACCCTCGGTGGAGCACAGGTCAACCTCCTTATCGAAGGCTTCTACACGCGCTTGCTCGATGTCTTTACAAACTATAAGGATAAGTCCGAGAATGGCATCTCTTACTACACACGCCACAACTATGGCATCAACGACAACGGGCAGCAGGTCTCCTCTGGTGCGAAGATCCTTGGTCTGAACCTCGAGGGTAAGATCGCCTATCGCTGGCTCTCCCTGCAGGCTGGTCTTACGCTCTCCAGCAACAAGTATGATGCAAACCAGGAGTGGGGAGTGCGTCAGAAGGTCAAGGGCGACCATGATGCAGCCTACAACGAAAGCTTCGTTCCCAAGAAAGATGGCTCAGACTTCGACAATGTAGCAGCCGATGGCGAAGCCCAAACCGTCTCTATGACCTCTAAGCACATCACGCGTACGCCCTCTACTTATGGCTACTTCACTATCGGGATCAATCCTGTTCGTCCGCTGAACATCGCTCTTACGGGTACGTTACCGGCTCTATGTACGTGCCACACGTAGTCAAGTGGGGACAGAACTCCGCTGTCACCGATCGTGCTGCTATCGCAGCTGGTCTCCGTCAGGAGGGTTATAAGCTCGGCCTTGTCGATGCATCCGGAGCTGCTATCCAGGAAGATGGTGCTCCAAAGGAAGTCGATGTTGAGTGGAACGAGCTGGTCAAGACGAAGAGCTTCTTCGACCTCGGCACGAAGATCACCTATGATCTACGCCTCTTCTCTAAGACCAACCTCCAGCTCTACTGCGGGATCAACAACCTCTTCAATGCCTTCCAAAGCGACTACGACTTCGGTCCCGATCGTGATAGTGGTTACATCTATGGGCCTACGATCCCACGCTCTGGATACTTCGGCTTGAAGTTCACCTTCTAACTCCCACACAGCATAGGACAGCCTGTCCATAGCTTCATACACGGCTTGCCCCCTACTTCCCTGATGGGAAGTAGGGGCAAGCTACTTATATAAATAGATGTGTAGACTTATCCTCCGAATATCTTAAATTTGTGGGTACGTATATGCTGGGGTGTCCTCCCCTGGCTCAATCAAGATACAAGCGAATGGAAACAGAGACGACCTACCTCTTAACCTCCCCTGATGCACTGGAGCCCATCGCGCGACAGTTCATTGAAGAAGTACTCCCGTGGGGGGATATCTTCGCCTTCTATGCCCCTATGGGGACGGGCAAGACGACCTTCATCAAGACACTCTGCGAAGCCTTGGGCGTGCAGGACGTCATCAATAGTCCGACCTTCTCTATTATCAATGAATACCGTGCAGATCCTTCGGGAGAACTGATGTATCACTTCGACTGCTACCGCCTGGAGAAGCTCTCCGATGCACTGAACCTGGGTGCAGAAGACTACCTACAGAGTGGAGCACTCTGCTTCATTGAATGGCCTGAAGTCATGGAAGATATACTCCCAGCCGATACGGTACGTATCACCCTCGAAGAAATCGAAGGTGGCGTACGCCGACTCACAGCGCGCTACAATAAGACGGAGAAGTAATGCTTAATCCCTTTGAAACTGGCCTCGCTCGAGTACGTGGGAGTATCGAAGTCATCTGTGGCTCGATGTTCAGTGGCAAGACCGAAGAGCTACTCCGTCGACTGCGTCGTGCGAAGATCGCAGGCCTGCGTGTGGAGATTTTCAAGCCTACAGTGGATACACGCTATGCAGAGGCCGAAGTTGTCTCACACGACCACAATGCGATTGCCTCGACTCCGATAGATAATTCCTCGAACCTCCTTCTCTTAGCCTCGGAGGTCGATGTCATAGGCATCGATGAAGCTCAGTTCTTTGACGAGCATCTCCCCGAGGTTGTAGAGCAATTAGCCGACCAAGGGATACGTATCATCCTCGCTGGACTCGATATGGACTTCCGCCGTCAGTCTTTCGGTCCGATGGCGCAGCTCTGCGCTATCGCTGACTCCGTCGATAAGATCCACGCCATCTGCGTCGAGTGCGGTAGCTGGGCCAACTATTCCTATCGTCGCGTCTCTGGAGAGCAGCAAGTGATGCTCGGGGAGGCTAAGGAATATAGTCCTCTATGTCGCACTTGCTACCTCAAGCACACGCATAACAATAAGCAAGACTAACCCTACTACAACAATGAATTCCAATAAACTACTCGCACTCGCTTGCTCTACCCTACTCTCGATGACACTCTTCTCGAGCTGTGTCATCGCCATCGGATCGAATAAGGAGCACAATACAACCTACGCTCCCAATGGCAGGGTAGCCTATGCAATGAGCCCAACGCTCGGGGGGAAACTCTTCACTGCAGCTTGGATACAGCGATCCGCTGAATATAAGGCTCTCTGCCAACAAGCCTACAATGTCGCTACGGAGCGCCTTCTTGCAGCCACTCAAAAGCCGTTGTCCGCAGGTGAAAAGCGCTGGGCGATTGTCACAGACATCGACGAAACTATTGTCGACAATTCAGCAAACTCCGTCTACCAAGCCCTCAAGGGAGAGGATTACTCACAGCCTTCATGGGATCGCTGGTGCGATCAAGCCGATGCTGTAGCCCTCCAAGGTGCTGTCGAGTTCTTCCGCCAAGCCGATGCCTTAGGGGTAGATATCTATTACATCTCCAACCGTGATGAAGTCAATCGTGCTGGGACGAAGCAGAACCTGCGTGCTCTGGGCTTCCCTCAGGTCGACGACAAGCACTTTATGTTCAAGGACAAGTCCTCGGACAAGACTTCTCGCCGTGACGAAGTACTCAAGACGCACAACATTCTGATGCTTCTGGGGGACAACCTCGGTGACTTTGACCACTTCTTTGACGTACGCGATGAGTCGGTACGTGATCAGGGGGTCACACGCTTCGCCTCCGAATTTGGGAAGC
>CAKMOP010000271.1 GCA_927910985.1 uncultured Porphyromonas sp.
TTCACCTATGGCTATGAGCGTGGACGCATCTTCAAATCCTTCGAGGGACGAGGCCGCGGACAGGATAATTCGATCTTCGCCGTCCCCAATGGTCCACTCGAGCCCACAGGACAGCGCTACTACTTCGGGGATCGCTATCTCACACTCATCCTTCCACTCAAGCCCTCCAAGGACTACGCAGAGAGTAGCCGATACACCATCGCTATAACCCTCGAATACGACCCAGCGAAGTATGCAGCCAGCCCCAGCCAGCTCATACCTCGCTACAAGCGCGGGCTCAATGATGCAGGGGAAGAAGTCGACCTCACCCCCTATCTCTTCTATAGCATCTATGACGGTCAGAAGCACTGGGGGACTATCCTCGTGAGCAATGAAGTCCCAAGCTATTCGTGGGCCAGCCCTGTGAGCTTCCGTCCTGCACCCTAAGCCCCTTACCGAAGACCTATGAAGACAAGGACAACCTTTACCCTCAAGCTCCTCCTCAGCGTGTGCCTCCTGACGGCAGGAGGGACGAGTTGCTTCAAGCGCGAACTGGAGCACGAGGGATAACTACATCAATATCAAGCAAGATCCCAGCCTCGCCGACAACGAAGTACTGCGCTTCCGCACCTTCAAGCTCGACGACTATGACCGCTATATCATCTTCGGCAATAACAACGAAGTCAGCATCGACGGCAGCGCACAGCTTCCCCTGCTCCTCCACTACGATGGACAGAATCGCTCGGCAACAATCGACCTCAGTGGATGTATCTACGAATACCTGACACATCAAGACAAGCTCACCTTCCGTGGTGCACTCCTTCGTAGTCCTATCTTCACCACACCCATCGTCATCGATGCCGAAGCCCAACTAAAGCGTGCTGGTGGTACGAATCCTAAGCAAGACCGATTTGTCCTTCGGCTAAGAGCCTTCACCCTCCCCGAAGGCAAACGTGTCAGCGTGGATGAGCGTCAGAGTTATCTCGACAAACCCCTCGGCATCAGTATCGAGCCCCTCTACTATCTGACCTATTACCGGAACTAACTCCCCCAGCCACCAAAATGAAGACAAGATATACGCTCTTGCCCTGCCTCTTCTCGCTCAGCTTAGTCTCCACCTACCCGGCCTTAGCCCAAAAGCAAGAGCCAACAAAGACCAAGGCTGATACGACCGTGCGTCGCACCTACCTCATCAAGGAGGTCGATGTCAAGGAGAAGAAGCGTGAGAAGAAGGTACAGAAGAAGGAAATCGGACGAGAAGTCGTCTCTGACCGCGATATCAATCGTCAGTTCATCCTCTCCACCAAAGACTTCGTACGCTATATACCAGGGGTAGGTATCTCAGAGTCAGTCTCACGCTATGGCAACAAAGGCTTCGCCATCCGTGGGGTTGATGAGAACCGCGTCTCTATATCTGTCGATGGGCTGCCACAGGCCGAGACAGAGACGAACGTGGTCTTCAGCTCCTACGGACTCATCAACTCAGCCCGCCCGCAGTTCGAGACTGAGTTCATCAAAAAGGTAGAGATCAAGAAAGGGGCTTCCTCCTTCGAGCACGGTACAGGAGCCCTCGGAGGAGCGGTGAACTTTGAGACCAAGGAAGCCCACACGATGATCGAACCAGGGCACTTCTACGGCATCCAAGGCAAGATCGGGGGCGACAATATGGCGCGTGGTCGTATCTATTCACTCGGTGGCGCTGCCATCTACAAGGGCTTTGAAGCCCTCGCCCTCTACGCAGAGCGTACAGGACACGAGGTACGTAACTTCGGGACGGGAGAGCTGCGACGAAGTATCTTCTCCACCCGACCTGACCCGATGGAATACCGCCAGCAGAGCTTCCTCGGCAAGATAGCCTACCGCTATGGAGACCACAAGCTCACCGCCTCCTACTACAGTCAAAATAAGGTCACAGACTCCGAAGTATGGTCTATGGAGCCTGCTTACGTACTCACCTCGCAGCACGAGCCTTATTACTATGGGCACGACCAGGTGCTCACTCGCCGCTATGACGTAAACTACCGCTTTACACCATTGGAGTCTCCATGGCTCAATCAGCTCAACATCTACGTCAACGGACAGCAATCCTTCCTCGATGCCGACACGCGAAGCTCGATTTACCGCCCTGAGATCAGCAACTTCCGTCCCAACTACCTCCCTGCTGGTACGCGCCGACTACTCAAAGGGATGAGCTTCTATGACCAAGCCATAGCCCTCAAAGCAAACGTCTAAGCCTCAGGACTTCGGAGCACTTGGCTACCACTTCTTCACCCTGCACGCCTCCTACCTGCACCACCATATCGAGGATAAGAATGTAGATATCAGCCGTCCGCTGAACACCTACCGCGAAGGTGTACGCTACAAAGGTCAATTCTATCGCTTCGGTGACGAGCTACCTCAGAGCTCCTATATCTATTCCTTCCAGCGACCTGCCGACCGTGACAACCTCTCCGTAGCGCTCTCAGATAAGATCCAGATGGGACGGCTCAAGCTTGACCTCGGCGTGCGCTACGACCTCTTCTCCTCACGCACTCGAGACTGGAACGGAGATAACGACTTCAACTATTTAGGCTATCTAATCGGTAACCTAAAGACCGCAGGGATGGACTTCGAGAAGTCCAGCATCAGCGAATGGGGCTTCACGCCTATGGCGATCGTGAGCTATGACTTCAACCCCTATCTAAGCATAGGATATAAGTTCTCCACGGGCTACCGTGTACCGACTTCTCAGGAGCGATTCTTCCAGTACGTCAGCCTCTCGCCTGCCTTCTTCGTGCTATCGAACCCCAAGCTCCGCCGTGAGCTATCCTTCAACCACGAGTGGCATATCGGTACAGCTGACCCAAAGTATTTTGCCTACGACCTGAGCTTCTACTACAATAATTATAAGGACTACATCGAGCCCTTATATGGCGTACAGAAGATCTTCCTCGATGGACAGAATAGAGATGTCGCCTACTCCATCAACGAAAACAAGAAGAGCGCACGCCTCTGGGGGATCGACTTCAGCACGAGCCTCTACCTCGAGGAGCTCCTCCCCCAGCTCAAGCGTGCAGGACAATTCATGCTCACAGGCTCGCTGAACTACTCCGAAGGTCGCTTCAGTGATGGTACCTCAATGCTCGCTATCCAGCCACTGAAAGCCGTGATTGGGCTCGACTACGACCTCCCTAAGGAACGAGCAGGCATCAGCCTGCGCGCTAACTTCCTCAAGGCAAAGGATGTCGACCAGACGCGCTTCGTCAAGAGCTTCTATGGAGATGAACAGATTAGCCAGTTCCCCTACTATTTCTTCCAAAATGCTGTGACTGTAGACCTCTTTGCCTACGTCAAGATAGCGAAGTACTTCACCCTACGTGCTTCTCTGATGAACCTCACGGATACTCGCTACTGGCTCTGGGATGACCTACGTCAGATCATCAGCCCCGTGATGCTTGTCCAGCATACGGACTTCTTCCGTGGTGGGCTGGAGTCCGTCATCCGCTTCTCTCAGCCCCGACGCTATGCGAACCTCTCTCTCGAATTCAAGTTATAGTCCCCTATGATGGACAAGATAATTAGCCTATCCTACAAGGGGCTCCTCCTGCTGATCGCCCTTTGCACCCTATCGGCCTGCCAGCGTACCTACGAGCCTCTACCTCGTGACGAGAGACAGATCAGCCCTGAGGCTGGCGGACGCCTTCAGATGAATCAGCACGAGATCCAAGTCCGAGCCAATGACTATATCCGTCAGCTCTCCTTCGATCTGGCACGTCAAGAGCTGGAGCTACTGAGCGACCGAGCCGTACGTGACTCCCTGCAGGGAGTGCTGGATAAAGCGGAGAAGTTCGCCGACACCTACCTCATCTACCTCTACGACTCCAAGCACCAGAAGAAGTACCTCAACGGGAAGAACCGTATCGACTACTTCCTCGAGCACGGCTACCTCTCCAGCTACGAAGACGACCCTACCCTCGTCCTCAACACCCTCAATGGGAACAACTACTCCCAAGCGGATGGTCTCGGATATGTCCCCGCCGATATGAGCGAGCTATACAACCTCTCGGCTTATCCCCGCACTACGACCTTGGAGATCAGTGCTGCCCAGCTTGAGCGTCTTGATCTGCGCGGGCTACGTGAGCTACGCATCCTACGTATCAAAGGAGCCAAAGATGGTCTCATCGTCGATGCCAGTGACTGTGCTCGCCTCAAGGAGATTGAAGTGACGGGAACCCCCAACCTCACCATCCGCCAGCACCCCGACGCACGCTTCAAGCTCATCGTCAAGGAAGGATACTTCTCCAGCCTTGCCAGCCTCGGAGTAGATCAAGCCACATCGCTCTACCTCGAGAATGTCCGTCTACGTGATGTAGACCTTCTCGGCAAGGTCAGCCCACGCATCGCTACGCTCTCGATCACCGTAGAGTCGGGTGACTCCTACGGCAGTGATGGCTTACGCTATCATCCGCTCCCCTTCGACAATGAGTTCATCACACGACTCAATAGCCAGCTACCACAGCTCCAGCGTCTACAAGTGACCTTCGCCGAGCGCAAAGACTTCGACCGCGCTGCCTTCGACAAGCTCCAGCTCCCAGCCCTAAAAGAGCTCACCCTCGGCATACGTCCTAAGAAGGGAGCTGTAGCACGTAGCAGTTGGGGGCGTAATATACGCTTTACCTTAGCAGGATGTCCCGCACTCTCGAAGGTCGAGTTACTCCATCTCTATGCCCCAGAGATCGACCTTTCGCCCCTTAATTCAAGTAGCACTCCCCAGCTCCAGCAAGTCCTCTTCTCAGGCGCGACGAAGACACTCACGGCACCCAGTCTCTCCCACACCTTTGCCTTCGATGTGGAAGTCGAGGAAGTCGGACAAATCAACGTCCCCCCCTTCAGCCAAGAAGAAGGGCAACCTCACTCTTCGTGACTACACCTCTCATGGAGAAGATGGACATACCATCGGCAATTCTCCTCTTGTCCATACATCACTGGATCACGAATACCTACGAAGTCAGTTCGCCTCAGTCTACGGGCTGGCGGTAAGCCTCCCTCCGAGCAAGTACATTCCCCACACCGGCGAACAGGAGATCAGGTTTGCCTTCAATATCCTCGACTTCAGTGGCGAGCAATGGCGTGGCTTCAAAGGCTTAGTCTACTTCCAAGGTCTTGTTAGCGCCTCTTCACGCACGACTCCAATAGACTACCTCGACTTTGGTCACCTCACCAAAGCCAATATCAACGCCAGCTCCATCACCGTAAATCCAGGCTGTATCGTCAAGAACGTCCCCGAAGGGCTGCGTATCTATTATGCCTCCATCGGTCAGCAAGAATAACCCGCTGAAGTACCTCCCTATGAACAAGCTATCA
>CAKMOP010000272.1 GCA_927910985.1 uncultured Porphyromonas sp.
TTAGCCCTTACGGCTACTGCGACCAGTGAAGTCGTACAGGACATCATGAAGGTCCTACAGTTCCGCCCGGGCTATGCCTTCTATCAGAAGAGCTTCCTTCGTCCTAATATTTCCTATTCGATACGGCGAAGCGACGACAAGCCCAAGATGATGCACTACATCCTCTCCAAGGTCGAGGGAGCCGCCATCGTCTACTGTCGCAATAGGCAACTCTGTCAGACGGTGACGGACACGCTCCTCGAGCTGGGAATCAGTGCGACTTACTACCACGCTGGCCTGACCTATACCGAGCGCGAGATGCGCCAAGCTCGCTGGATGCGTGGAGAAGTCCGCGTGATGGTCGCAACGAATGCCTTCGGAATGGGTATTGATAAGCCCGATGTGCGCCTGGTCATTCACCTGACGATGCCTTCATCTCTCGAGGAATACTATCAGGAAGCTGGCCGCGCAGGTCGTGATGGACTACACGCCTACGCCGTGGCGATTGTCGGCAGTCAAGACTCCCGCATGCTACATCGCCGACTCCAAGACACCTTCCCTGAGAAGGAATATATCCGCGAGGTATATGATCAGATTTGCAACTTCCTGTCCATCGGAGAAGGGGAAGGGCTGGGACGCACCTATGACTTCGATATGGAGCTCTTCATCCGCCGTTTTCATATGCGACCCGTACAGACACGTCATGCCATAGAGATCATGCAGCTGGCCAAGTGGCTGGAGTATCGTGATGATGATAGCCGCTCCATGCTCCGCTTTCTCCTACAGAGCAAGGAGCTCTATCAGCCACATATCGGGCCCGACCGCCTCATACGCACGATCCTGCGTAGCTATACGGGACTCTTCTCGGACTACGTCTTCATCAGCGAACATGATCTGTCTGTACTCTCTGGATATAGTGAGGATGAAGTATACACCTTCCTCGTCTCGCTATCACGCCAAGGGGTACTACACTACATCCCGAAGAAGGACATTCCGAGACTCCACTTCCTCATACGCCGTGAGGAGAGTAAGTATCTCCGCATTCCTTATGCAGCCTACCAGGAGCGACGCGACAAGATGAGCGACCGTATCAGTGCTGTACGCTCCTATATCGAGGAGGAAGGCCTATGCCGCTCACGTCAGCTCCTCGCTTACTTTGGCGAAACAGAAGCTTCTCCCTGTGGCGCATGCGATGTCTGCCTGCGCAAGCATCCGTCAGGACTCCATCAATACATCATCGATGCAGTAGGAGAAGAGCTCGACAAGGTCTTCCTCAGCACCTCTTTCGACAGCTATCCCGTAGAGAAAATCATCGAATCTCTGCCCTACCATCCATTCGATATCATCTCAGCCATACGCTTTTGGGCTGGCGAGCTTGCCGAGGGCTTTGAGATCGATGGTCCTTACTTGCGACGACAAATGCCGTAGCTTTCCATCACTTTAATACGATTACTTTTCTCCATCCTATGCTTAAGATACAGCAATTCACCTTCGGACCCGTACAAGAAAATACGTACATCCTCTACGATGAACAAAGCCGAGAGGTCGCTATTATAGATCCAGGCTGCATGCGCCATTCGGAAGAAGAAAAGCTCAGTGACTTCATCACAGAGCACAATCTTACACCAAAGTTGCTCCTGTGCACCCACCAGCACTTTGATCATGTGTGGGGAGCAGCCTTCGTCTTACGGACGTGGCCCGATATCACAGCGTATGCCAATGCCATTGACTTCGAGCTTCTACCTCTCCCATCTGAGCAACTCAAGAGCTACGCTATCCCACTCCCCTTGGAGGATGTTCCTGCAGAGCGCTACACGATGGTCGGGCAAGACGATCTCATTCGCCTCGGCGGCGAAGATCTACGCGTACTCTTTGTCCCTGGGCATGCTCCAGGTCACATTGCCTTCTATGCCCCAGAGACAGGGCTACTACTCTCTGGCGACACGTTGCTCTTAGGCACTATCGGGCGCACAGACTTCTGGTATGGTAACTATGACCAGTTGGTCGAAGCTATTCGCACGCAGTACCTCCCCCTGCCCGACAAGACGATCGTCTTCAGCGGACACGGGCCTGAGACGACCATAGGCTACGAGCGCCGTAAGAATGCCTTCCTTCAGTAAGGCGCGAGATCCCAACATTTTCCCCCTACCCTATGACAAGGGCTGCGTCCAAAGACGGACTCAGCCCTTATTCTTTAGTAGCTCCAGGCAAGCAAAATATAGCTAACGAGATAGAAGGCATCGGACTGGAGAGTATATTGCAATACAGGGCGAGATTCTGACCTATATTGCTCCGAGCTACAACTTATATTGCTCTCTGCTCTGACCTATATTGGTCAGCCTACGAAGCAATATAGGTCAGAGTAGCGACCTATATTGCTTCTCTGCTCCCCTCGAATAGAAGCAACTACGAGCAAGCCGAAAGAGCTATGCCAACAAGGATGGAGCGCACCAATAAGCGAAATAAAGAGGCCGATGTGATAGGAGATGGTGAGCCTCTATCTTGCTACTTCTATAGCTATTTGTGAGGTGAGTGGGCAGAAAAGTCCAAGGAGGAAAGGGCTTTTTCATTAACTTTGTGGTAAAGAAGACTATACGGATCCTTGGCTAATTCTTCGATTAGCTGGGGGTATTTCCGTGCGTATTGAACAGATTTACCTAACTCCGATGAAATCAAGCCTCTGTGCACTTCTCTGCACCTCGGTACTCACCGCAGCTGCCATCACAGGCTGTGGGACAAGCAGACTTCATACAGCATCAGTCGATCATCCTACTCCACGCCAAGACCGCTACGTGGTCATCCTCTCTCTGGATGGCTTCCGCGCAGATTATCAAGGTCGTTGCACGACACCCAACTTAGACGCAATGGATAAGGAAGGCTTAGCAGGGTGCTTCCGTCCCTCCTATCCTACCCTCACCTTCCCCAATCACTACTCGATGGCCACGGGGCTATACCCTAATAATCACGGCCTCGTAGGGAATGAATTCTGGGATGAACGTGGGGCACATTATCGTCTCGGAGACCGCAAGGCTGTAGAAGATTCCTCCTTCTACAAGGGTGAACCTCTATGGAACGTAGCTCGCCGCCACGGTATGAAGTCCGCCAGCTTCTTCTGGGTGGGCAGTGAGACCGCCATCGGAGGGCAGCACCCCGACCGCTGGAAGAAGTTCAACGACAAGGTTCCCTACACTGACCGTGCCGACTCAGTGCTGAGCTGGCTCAATCTCCCTGCCGAGGAACGTCCCCATCTGGTCATGTGGTACATCGAAGAGCCTGACCATACGGGCCATCACGAAGGACCTGAATCTCCCAAGACCCTACGCATGGTCGAGAAAATGGACTCCATCATCGGCTACTTCCGTAATGGACTCGCCAAGCTCCCCATTCATAAGCAAGTAGACTTCATCCTCGTCGCTGACCACGGAATGCAGTCCTTCGACCGTAGTCGTAGCGTCAACCTTGCCGACTACCTACCTATTGATAGCTTCGAGCACGTAGC
>CAKMOP010000273.1 GCA_927910985.1 uncultured Porphyromonas sp.
CTATGACCTCCTTCATCTCTGCAGAGGACTTATGATAGGGCTATGCGTGGGCTACCATCAGCCACATAATCATCCCACAGGGATGAACCCAGACTCAAGAAGAAGATGACGCATTCGCTTATTATCTGCGTGTGTGTCGACACGTAGCTCAGTGCATCGAGCTTGTGCGAAGGTCAGGCATGCTTGAAAGAGACCTTTACTCCTGCCATCCGAAGCTAACCGATGCACAACCCCATAAGGCAGATCATTCAGCCAAGCTCCATCGATCTTCCGGTAGGTCGGCTCTTCCTCCACCGCAAAGTAAAAAGTTCCTACGAGTCCCGGATAATCGGGATGCATACAGACATAGCTATGCCCACGAGCTATATCAATGCCTATTTGCTCCTCTGAAGGATAGCCTGGCGGCCATTGCAAGGTATTTCCCTCCCTTATCATGAACTCCCGAGCACAGTCAATGAGCCGCATCATCTCGGGAAGGTCCTCCATGGTACTGAGGCGTATCAGCATAGTTGTCTCCATCAAAAAACTCAGGGCCACCCCACGATGACGTTGGGTAGCCCTGAGCGGTTATTATAGATGCGATTCGTCCTCTTTAGAAAGAGCCAACGATGAGGATTGTCACCAGAAGAGCTAAGATCGAGTAAAGCTCGGGGAAGACGGCCATCACCATAGTTGCGCTGAAGACATTCTCACCATTACCGATGGCTTGGATACCATTGGCGCATACCTGTGCTTGACGGATGGAAGAATAAGCACCAACGACTCCAAGGATGATCCCAGCAGCAAGGATAGCCCAGGCTGCATAGGTGGATACAGGACCAGCCGCGATGAGCTTGTCCAGGGCAGCCTTGGCCATGAAGAAGCCTACGAAGCCATACAGCCCCTGAGAGCTGGGGAGTGCAGCGAGACCGATATATTGCCCGAGGGAATCGGGGTTCTTCTTCATCGATCCAATAGCAGCATTACCGCAGATCGTTACCCCGATGCTACTACCGATACCGGTCAGACCAACCATCAGCACAATGCCGAGGAAAGATAACATCTCATTCATAATCGTTACTTGAGTTTAATAGAATATTTAGTTTGTTTTTACTTACGTGTGAATGGAGTGTAGGGCTTACCGCCTCCTTCGAACTCGCTGTTCTTGTAGTACTCTACGAAGGTCAGGCGCAGTGGGTGTACGAAGGCACCAATCATGGCGATGCCGAAGTTGATACCGTGCCCGAAGAGGAGGACGATGAGGGCAAGAACCCAACCTACGATGTAGCTGAAGATACTCGCTCCACTTCCCGATGCGGGGAGGCACGACATAGCCAGCTGATTGAAGACACTCCCGAGGATCCCCCCCCGTCAAGCCAATGGCAAAGAGACGGATGTAGGAGAGTGAGTCGCCGAGGAGACCAGAGGCCGTCTCGTAGGTAGTCCATAGCCCAGAGCCAAAGTTGATGAAGGGGTTCTTCCCTGGACTGTTGTAGAGGAAGGCAACCAGTACCGACAGACCAGCTATACCATAAAGGACATAAGTCACAGGCTGGGGAATAGCGAACGATGCCTTGGGGAGTACATAGATTAGCCCGACAGCTATGAGCAAAAGAACCCAAGCATAGCCAGCCAAGGAATGTCTCCAGCCCTTTTGCCGTCCCTTCTTGTATGCTCCGATAGCCTTACCAAGGAGGATCTGTACCAAGCCGACGATAACCGAGATCATCATCATATTGTCTTGGTTGAAGATGTAGGCCTTGTTGTGCGCCCAAGGAAGCTCGATACCGAAGATACCTCCCATCAGCATACCGATGACGAAAGCACCACCGCCCAACCATTGGCCAAGCCCTAAGAGACTTGTATCACCGTCCTTGCTCTTCAGACGGAAGTAGGTGCATACTGAGAAGAGGATGAGTCCATACCCAGCATCTCCGAAGCACATGCCAAAGAAGAGCATAAAGAAGGGTGCAATGAGGTATGTCTGGTCGATCTCCTGATAATTTGGTAAGGAGAAGAGCCCTGTGATGAACTCAAAGCACCGCGTGAATGCGTTATTCTTCAGCTGTATCGGCACACGCTCAGTCTCTGGATCGAAGTCTACTTGGTGGAAGTAGCATCCCGTTGCGCTCAGTGCCTGCTCAAAGGCTAATGCCTCGGTCGTTGGCACAAAGCCCTCCAGGAGGATGAGCTTTTCATCAGCTAAACGATCCCCTTGTAGTCGGGTGCGACCGAAGGTAAAGCGGTTCTCCAATAGCAGGTCATAGCTATTGAGCTGTGCTTGCCAGAGCTTTGTGTGCTCAATGAGTGACTGTAGCTGCAGTTCGCGAGTAGCTTCTGCTTCAGCGACGAGTTGCTCCAGAGTAGCAATGCTTTGTAATGGAGCCTTTACGTACTCCGCTTCAGGGAGCACAGGAGGTATATCCGAGGAATGTAGGTAGACGAAGTACACACGCCCAGCAACGACAGCTATGGGAACGACATCATACTCCGACTGGAAGGTCTCAGTAAAGCGAGCTTGAGGTATGGTGAAGAAGCTCAGCGTATAGCCTGATACCGCAAGCTGACTGATCGTGGATGGATCAAATGCGCCCCAAGGACGTATCTCTTCAGCTTCAAGCCTAAGTGCTGTTAGCTGCTCTCCCTGCTGAGCGAAGTGCTTTAGTTCGTCTTCAATCTCAGCGAGCAAAGCCTTGCCTTCGTCCTGCGTCTGAATCGAAGACGCAGGCTCTACCGCCTTATCCGTGATGAAGGGACGTAG
>CAKMOP010000274.1 GCA_927910985.1 uncultured Porphyromonas sp.
GATCATCGATGGCGAATGGCTCCACGCTGATGGTACGACCCTCGGAGCTGACAAATGGTATTGGCTGTGCTCTCAGCTCGCTGTCCTCGCCTCCGATGATATCGAGCACGGTCCTATCGAAGCCCTCTTCACCGTCGACGAAGAGACGGGTATGACGGGTGCTTTCGCCCTCAAGCCCGGCTTCCTCACCGGTAAGATCCTCATCAACCTCGACAGCGAAGATGAAGGCGAACTCTTCATCGGCTGTGCTGGTGGTAAGGGCATCGTCGCTACCTTCAAGCCCGAATACAAGGCTGCGCCTCAGGACCTCGTCTGGCTGCGTGCCTCAGTCTCTGGTCTCAAGGGCGGTCACTCGGGTGGTGAGATCCACTGTGGCTTAGGGAACGCTAATAAGCTCCTCACGCGCTACCTCTATGCCTTGGAGTCCAACATTGAGTGGTGTCTGGCTGAGATCGGTGGTGGTAACCTCCACAACGCTATCCCTCGCGAAGCACACGCCCTCGTTGGTGTGAAGCCTGCCGACAAGGCAAAGGCTGAGGAACTTCTCCGCGCCCTGGACGAAGCCGTGCGCAACGAGCTCAAGGCCGTAGACCCCAACGTCCGTCTCTCGATTGAAGAAGCTGCTGCTCCTGCTCAGGTCATCGACTGCAAGACGAAGTCCGCTCTGGTGCGTGCTCTCTATGCTTGCCCTCACGGCGTGCTGGGTATGAGCCACGAAATCGAAGACCTCGTCGAGACCTCCAACAACCTCGCCTCCATCAAGCAGCGTGACGGCATCATCCTCGTCGAGACGAGCCAGCGCAGCTCGACTACGAGCCTCCGTGACAGTGCCTCGGAGATGGTGGCTTCGGTCTTCGAACTCGCTGGTGCGGCTGTCGAAGTTACCGACTCCTACCCAGGCTGGAAGCCCAATCCCGAATCTGCTATCCTCAAGGCTTCTGCGGATGCTTACCGCAAGCTCTTCGGCAAGGAAGCGGCTGTCAAGGCCATCCACGCTGGTCTGGAATGCGGTCTGATCCTCGATGTCTATCCTGATCTGGATATGGTATCCTTTGGGCCTACGCTCCGTGACGTACACTCACCCGCTGAGCGTATCGAGATCAAGACGGTCGACCTCTGGTGGCGTCATCTGCTGCAGGTGCTCAAGGAAATCCCTGCTGCTAAGTAATTCGCAGCTACCTATCCTCGGGATAGATAGCTAAGACAAGCTCCCTTCGTGCGACGCCATCGCACGAAGGGGAGCTTCTTTTTTAGGGGGAAGTTGGGGGCGGCAGCTCTCAGTCTCTGGCAGAGAAGATGATGGAGGTCGATGGAAAAGCAATATAGCTCGGAGCTTCGAGCAATATAGGTGGGCTCACGGAGCAATATAGGTCACGGCGCGAAGCAATATAGCTTTGCCTGTACCCCTCTCAGCCTCGATCCTCTCAATGCTTGCTCCTGCCTACTCATTACTATGCTCCCAGGACTGGACCTGCGGTAGGATCGCTCGTGCCGAACTTTGCCTGTCTGTCGGACAATATGCACTACGCCCCACCTCTCGCTCGAAGAGGTGGGCGTAGTCCTTTGGGGGAGAGGATGAGGCTATCGCTATGACTTGCGGTGGAAGAGATAGCCTTTCAGCGATTGGGCTGAGAAGATGGGAGTCCTTTTCTCTGGATCTACCGTGACCGAGGCGGTCGTGAAGTCCGCCTGGAGCTTGTTGCCAGAGACTTGTGCACGGAAGTCCTTCAAGAGAATAGCATCCCCGAAGGGGTAGGCAGGATGATGTCGGTGATGATGAGCGTCTTCCCCTCAAGACGATAGGTACTCGTCTGCTCCATCGTGTGGGTTGTACCCGTCGGGGTGAGGGTGAAGCGCACTTCGCTGTTACTGATGAAGTCGAGGAGCATTGTCCCTTCCCCTTCTGTCCAAAGGGTGCCAGTGAGTGGATGCTGTGTCTTGGGAGCTTCGCCCTTGCCACAGCTGTAGAGGCCACAGGTGAGAGCGAGGAGAAGGGCCCACAGGGAGAGCAAGTGTAGAGGACGCCGGGGGAGAAAGGAATGTATCATAGCGGTATCGGGTGATGAGGTCTGGGGGCGTGAACTATTGGGCAGCCTCTTCGATATGGAAGAAGTAGGGGGCGTATCCTGCCTGGATGTAGGCCGCCTTGCAGCCGTGGGGGACGATGAGTCGATCGATAAGCCCTTGCTTGGTCGTGCGGAAGAATACCATTGATCCCAGTGCAGGGGGCATCTTGCCGAGCGCGCGTACGGTCTCCAGCGAGCCACAGAGTGCAAATGCTTGGTCATCGATTCGCTCGAGCGAGGCGGGTAGTGTGACCTCAGGTAGCGTACAAGCGTAGAAGGCGAGTGCACCGATATGACGCAGTCGCTGAGGAAGGGTGAGGGCTTCTTGTATCTGAGCTGCGAAGAGTGCTGCCTCCCCGATACTATGTAGTGTGCTCGGGAGGAGTAGTCGCTCAATCTGCAGCGCATTCTTCAGCTCGATACGCTGGGTGCTGATGAAGGCTCCATAGACACCCGCAGCCAAAGCACGCGCTCCGAGGCTCTCGAGTCCCTCGGGCAAGCGAAGAGTCTTGGCCTTGATGGTGGAGAGTGCACCGCCATATTGATTGGGATGCTGGAGTAGGAAGGTGCTACCCAGCGTAGTGAGTGCCGATCCGTCAGCGAAGGTGATGTCCTCGAAGCGACCCGTGAGGGTGATGTCCTTGAGTGACTTGGGGAGGAGGAGCGGTGCGTTCAGTTCGATGAGAGCACGTAGCTCCTCGAGCCCCTTGGGCAGAAGCAGTTCTTCCTTCACCGAAGAAATCTTGAGGTCGTTTGCTCCGCCGTTCTGCTCTTCGAAGAGCTTCGGCTGATCACAGTAA
Organism: uncultured Porphyromonas sp.; assembly: GCA_927910985.1. GTDB lineage: Bacteria > Bacteroidota > Bacteroidia > Bacteroidales > Porphyromonadaceae > Porphyromonas. Next base: position 2,867 of record CAKMOP010000274.1, read on the forward strand.
AGGCGCTTGAGGCTCCCAGGAAGCTGTAGCCGTGTCGTGGCGAACTCTCCAAGCTGGAGCTCCTCATAGCCCTCGGGGAAGGTGAGGCTGGTGTAGATGAAGCTCAGCCCGAAGTCGATGAGTCCGCGTATCCCTCGTGGTAGCGTGAGCTGCTTGATGGTCAGCCCTGAGGCAAAGGCGCGCGGTAGTGTGTCGTCCGTTACGCCCACAGCAGTAGGCTCTGGGTCACTGAAGAAACGCTTCTTAGGGAGGACCGTGCGCCCGCCACTGACGATCCTCGTGTCGAGAGATCAAGAGCATCGATGCGCGCATTCTGCTCTTGGAAGAAGAGCAAATCAGAGCCGTTGATCGGCCCGTGCACGATAATCTTCGAGAAATAGGGCATCTCCTTAGCGACCATCGGCAGTAGACCTGGGGACTTGCTGGGTAAGCTCCAGGCACACCATCCGTATAGGTGTAGCTGGGGGCGGTGTGATGTCGGACGCTCACCGCAACGGAGTCTTCGGAGAAGAAGCCCGAGAGGGGATTGCCGAGGCGCACATAGACAGTCGTCTCTCCATCAGCGAGCCCACGCACTCGTCCCTCGGAGTCTACCGAGGCGATGGATGGATCGGCGACGCTCCACGATAGAGCCTCATTCGGCTTGTAGTCTTCGGGGAGGAAGCGATAGGGTAGGGTATAGGTCTCAAGCGGATTGATGGTGATGGATCGGTCACGCAGATAGACTCCCGAGGAGATCAGAGTGAATCGTCTGCTGGCGCGGACACGCTTCCCTCCAGACTGGAGTGACGTGACCTGGACGGTGAGTTCGCCTTTGCGTAGGGGCTTGAGGACACCACCATATTGGATGGAGGCAATACTGGCATCGGAGACGCTCCACGAGAGACGAGGAGA
>CAKMOP010000275.1 GCA_927910985.1 uncultured Porphyromonas sp.
GTGTCGTTCACACGTGCCATACGGTAGCTTTCTCCATCACCTTGGCGGTAGGAGTTGAGGTAGTTGAGGATGAGCTGTGGGTAGACGGAGCGGTTGATGTTCCCCGTATAACCCACGGCAGTGCGCAGGGTGAGGCTGGAGAAGATCGGACGGAAGACATGGTCGAAGAAGCCTTCACGGTCTACGTTCCACGCCAAGCCGAGCGAGCCCGTTGGGTTGAACTGCTCCTTGCTCCCGAAATTGCTCGAGCCGTCGATACGACCAGTGAGGCTGGCTACATACTTCGTCTTGTAGTTGTAGCTTGAGGAGAAGTAGAACGAAGCAAAGGCATTCTCCCCGATGGAGCGACCGCTCAAGCCATCACGAGCTACGCCGTAGGTCTGGAGCTTGGTGTAGTCCACCTTCGTCCCTTCGGGGTAGATGGGCGTGGCTAGTTACCTGTCTCCGGGTCGTAGCCGTAGAACTTCGCATACTGCGTCTTGGCATAGTGCCCACGTATCTCCGAGCCAGCAAGCACCGAGAGATGGTGATCCGTAGCGAAGGTCGGCGACCAGTTCAGCTGTCCACGCAGGGTGTAGTTGAGGTTGTACGCCTGTGACTGTGCCAGTGAAGCGTAGGTGCGTGAGGTGTTTTCATCTTCAAAGCGGCGATCGAGCCACGCAGCATAGCTGGTCTTCGCATTATAGTTCTCTGCGTCGTTGCCGACGTAGCCGAAGGAGGCCGTGCCGGTGAAGTTGAGGTCATCGAGCAGACGGACGGTGAGGTTGGCGTTCGCTGTCCCAGAGAAGTTCGTGATCTTATTGGACGTTTCCTCCAACTCGCGCTTGATATTGAAGCCGTTGATCGGATAGCTGGGGTCGGGTACATTGTTCGCTATGCGCAGGCTACGATAGGTCTCATCATTGGCGTCGGGACGCTCGTAGGGATTAGCGAAGAAGGCATAGGTATAAGGATCGATGTAGGACGATGGGCCCTTGGTGCGCTGCATCGCCATATCGAGCGAGAGACCGAGCTTGACACGCTCCGAAGCCGTGATGTCCAGCTTGGAGGAAAGTGTATAGCGCGAATAGCCATCGACACGCAGTAGACCCTTATTATCCAGATAGCCGAGGGAGACAAAGTAGCGACTCTTCTCCGATCCACCCGAGAGGGAGAGGTAATGGCTGTGCGAGAAGCTGGGACGGAAGAGCTCAGCGAACCAGTCCGTGGTGTGCTCTCCGAGACGAGCAATCTCGGCATCCTGCTGCTCCTTCGTCCAGCCTTCGTAGCGACCATAGCCAGATCGTATCGCCCCAACTGCACCGAGTACGGGGTAAGAGAGCCCCTTCGCCCGACGTGGTTCGGAGAACTCATCCCAGAGCTCTTGCTCCCACGCAAGTTTCTCCTTAGAGTTCATCAGGTCAAGCGTGCGCGAGGGGCGTGCAGTAGCTGATAAGTTCGTGGAGTAATTGATGCGCATCTTGCCTGCTGCACCACGCTTGGTAGTGATGACGATGACCCCACTGGCAGCACGCGAACCGTAGATAGCGGCAGCTGCGGCGTCCTTCAGTACGGTCACAGACTCGATGTCGTTCGGGTTGAGTCCTGCGATCCCATCGCTAAGTAGGTCGCTGAAGTCCTTAGAGAAGAACTTCGAGGAGTTGAAGGCAGGGAGGTCACGCTGCAGAGGAATACCATCGATGACCCAGAGTGGAGAAGCATTCCCCGTGAGGGTATTGATCCCACGGATACGTATTTCTGCCGTCTGGCCTGGGCGACCCGAGACAGAGCGCACATCGACCCCTGCGAGCTTCCCCTGCAGAAGAGCGTCGACCCCGACGAGCGGTTGGGTCAGGAGGTCTTTGCCCTTGATGGTCGCTACCGATCCTGCGCTGCGACGTGTCGAGGTCTTCGCATAGCCCGTGACTACGACTTGGTCGAGTGCCGAGGCTTGCGATTCGAGCTTGACGGGACCTGTGAGCGGAGCATCCAATATAAGCTCTAAAGACTTCATCCCGATGAAGGAGAAGATGACCTTCGAGCCACGTGGCGCACGCAGGGATACTTGTCCCTTAGGGTCAGCGACAGCTCCGAGCTTCGTTCCTTGGATGCGCACGCTCGCACCAGGCAAAGGCACACCAGTATCATCCACTATAGTGACGCGGATAGTCACCTGATTGTCACGGGTGACCTCCGTCGTTTGCTGGGCACTAACTCCCAGTGGCACAGCGAGTGTAAGCACTGCGGCCAAGAGTGTAATCTTTCTATTCATAATGCGCTGTTATATATGCTTAGGCAAAGGGCTCCCTCTCCGTGGCTAAGCCGAAGCGAGGAGAGGGAGTACCTCACGTACTTATTTATAGGAGATGTGCCGCAGATCCTCAGCGGATAAGTGCAGGAGATGCTCCCCGAAGAAGCGACGCAGTAGCCCGGTGTAGTAGGGACTCTCTAAGTCGTGGCGTGCGTCAGGGAAGAGGAAGAACTCGAAGGGCTTACCCGCCTTGATGAGGGCTTGCGCCAGTCGGTAGGTCGAAGCAGGGGGGACGTTGTTGTCCATCCCTCCGACAGTGAGCATCAACTTGCCCTGTAGTCGAGGGGCAAGCTCGATGGTCGTCGGTATCTTAGGACTACCGTGGAAGACTTCTCCCCACCAATTGATGTAGATGTTGTTGTCGTGATTGCCCGAAGCAGCGAAGCCCACCTTGTAGAAGTCGGGGTAGGTGCACATGGCAGCCATCGTCTGGAAGCCACCGCCCGAGTGTCCATAAATCCCGATACGGTCGAGGTCAATGGGGTGCGTCTTGGCGATTTGCTCAATAGCGGTCTTGTCATCGGCCAAGGGGTAGTCACGCAGCTGTCCTACGCTATAGCAGTAGAAGTCACGTCCTCGGAAGGGGCTACTGCCTCGTGCCGCTACGTTCAGCACGTAGCAGCCCATATTGGCCAGACTCTGGTTGCCGTTGTCATCCAGAGCGAAGGAGCGGGGAACTAAGTCGGTCTGTGGCCCAGGATAGACGTTGGAGATGAGCGGATAGCGCTTGGTCGAGTCGATGACGGCAGGGCGATAGAGCACTCCATAGAGTGGTGTGCGCCCATCGGCAGAGAGTACACGCACCAGCTCTGGAGCTTGCCATCCTGCCTCTTCGAGCATGGAGCGTGGGATGCTATCGAAGAGATGTGCTCCCGATCGCCCCTTCAGAGCAAGCGTAGAGTAGCGTGGTGGCAAGTCCATTCGGGAGGTGGTCAAGAGCCCTACTTCACCCGAAGGGGCTAATTCCAGCTCGTGATCCGCTTCATCTGGAGTCAGGCAACGCTGTCCCTTGCCATTGAGACCTACCTGATAGTACTTGCGGTAGTAAGGATTGCCTGTGCCCCCTCCGTAGGCGGCGAAGGTGAGCGTCCCTGCACGCTCATCGATGTGAACGATATGAGCAGCTACCAGTTCACGCCCCGAAGTCAGCTGACGAAGCTCCTTCCCATTGCGGTCATAGAGGTAGTACGCTCCATAGCCCGTGCGTTCGCTCCACCAAATAATCTGACCGTTGCGTAGCAGCCGATAGCCAGTAAGCGTGAGGTTGATGTGGGGATGAATAGCCTCGGTGATGAGAACTTGGCTCTTGCCTGTGGCGACATCAAGGCGACAGAGCTGGAGCGTATCGGCAAGACGTGAGCGACGTGTGAAAAGCACCTCCCCTTCGTCAGGGCGGAGCTGGAGTGAGACCGAGCCACCCTCAAAGTGATTAACCTCCTCGACCATTCCCCCCTGCCCCGTGCGTGTATCGTAGCGGTAGAGACGTGTCTGAGGCTGATGCTTGTCGAAGGGCATCGGCATACGGAAGGTCTTAGCACGTGGGCGAGGCTTGGAGAGCGGATTGACCAGCGTCATCTCACCCACGCCTCTATTGTCTTGTAGTTCCACCAGATAGACATCCCCCCCACCATTCGCCCCGTGGAGTCGTGCTGAGTGTGTCGGCAGAGGCTTGGGTGGTAAAGCTCATCGCCTCTTCCCCCTCGTGTGTCATCTGGCGAAGCTCGCCTGTCGTGCTATCCTTGAGGTACAGATTGTACCCCTTCCCGTAGACGGTGTAGCGGGGGTGTGAAGCCTTGGAGCGTGCAGGCTTCTGATCGTCAAAGGGCGTGGCAGGCTTGTCGGTATGTGCGAACTGCCCCATCTTGCGGTCATAGCGGTAGTATTTCTTCCCTGCTCCACGGAAGGTGAAGAAGCGTGTCTGCTCCCCCTCAAAGTTCAGTGACGAGAGCTCTAATTGCTCCTCTTGCAGCGTGGTATCTCCCGAGAATGTGCGAAAGGCACGCACGAACTGACTCTGAGAAGGGAGGAGCAGTTCGCGCTTCCCCGTAGCTGCATCCACTATATAATAGGTGCGCTTCCCTTGGCTATCGAGGCTGTGATAGCAGAAGGTGGAGCTTTGTCCAATCCACTTAGCCAGCGGTGTGCGTGGGGAGAGGATGGGACGGAGATGGGACTCTGTACTCCGGCGCACTACATCCCAGTTGACCTGTGCCTCTAAGGCGGTCATGGATAGAGCCGTGAGACTTAGAGCCAGTGCCCGTATCGCTATAGTATGGTGTCGTCTCATTTTTTCTTTGTGACTGAGTGTGAAGGTGAGCGATGCGCCAGCTGAGCGGCGCGCTGTATCGCCGAGAGTGCATCGACGACGGGTACCTGACCCTGCCGTGCCGTACTCTGGAGGAGCTCCACGACCTGAGCAGCAGTAAGTCGAGGGAAGTAGGCACGTATCATCGCAGCCACAGCAGAGACGAGAGGTGCAGCAATGCTCGTCCCCTCTTCTTCGGAGATGCGACCTCCTGCCATCAGTCCGTAGATGGCTTCACCAGGAGCGCAGAGCGTGACGGACTTCCCGTAGTTCGAGAAGGAAGCTCGTGCGCCTGTTTTGGTGCTTGCCCCTACACGCAGGTAGTTAGCCAGGGGCTTCCCAGAGCGACCTATGCCTTCCGGATAGATGGGAGCTTCGTCGAGGTTGCGCCCATTATTACCCGAGGAATGGATGACGACGACATCGTGCTGTGCAGCCCAGTCGAGTGCGGACTGGACGAGATTAGCTTGTGGAGAGAGGTCTTTCCCGAGACTGAGATTGATGACCTTAGCTCCTTGCTCTACGGCATAGTAGATAGCTGAAGCAACATCCTTGTCATACTCATCTCCTTGGTCTGGCACGGCACGTACATTGATGAGGCGAGCAGCTGGATAGACCCCAGCGAGGGGGGAATCTGACTGTGGCTGTAGGGCGATGACCGAGGAGACAAAGGTACCGTGGTCCGCTCCTGGGGCAGAGACATTCGCATTGCCGTAGTGGCGACTCTCTACATCCTCCATACGGTCACCTAAGAGGGTGCGCTTATCGGGGTCGTGCTCCAGACCTGAGAGACGCTTCTCCATCTGCTCTAATCGTGAGCGATGGCTGGCGAAGACTTTGCTCCAAAGAGCCTTCCCCCCAGCCTTGACCAAGTCGGCTCCGATGAGCTCTCCAGCTTGCTCCAGAGCCTTACCCTCCAAGGGTAGGCTGTCCAAAGTAGCGAGGTGGAGGGTGTCATAGCCTGCCCCCGTGAGCTGACGCAGACGCTCGTCGAGGAGTCGGTAGGCTTTGTCTTTGGCCAGCGTGTGGGTGTAAAGACGGCGGTACTTCTGTATGCCGGTCTTTTGTTCCAGCTGTCGGAAGTACTCCCATTCAGCTTCAGCACCTGCGGGCGGCGTGGTGACATCTTTATAGTGTGGGTAGAGGCGCTTGTATTCGCGGTAGGCTTCTGATCCCACACTCGTCAGCTCTAAGGAGCCATCTTTCGAGCCGAGGAAGTTCCAGCCATAGCGGTTATCGATGTAGCCATCTCGGTCATCATCCAAGCCATTGGGTCGCTCCTTAGGACGCAGCCAAAGGCTGGGTCGAAGGGTAGTCAGCGTGGTGTCGACCCCTGTGTCGACTACTCCGACCAAGATGGTGCGTGGACGACCGTAGTGCTTGATGAGCCATTGGAGTGCTTCATCGGAGCGCATACCCTGCAGACTGTCGCTGTAGTGACGGTGCCAATTCTGTGGGACGACCTGCGTCGGAAGGGGCTGGCGTGGGGATTGGGCAGAGAGCGTCATCGTCTTCAGTGCTAAAGCCAGCAAGGCCAAGTAGCGTGATGTGGTGTATATCATCGGCTATGATTGTAGTAAGTACTGGCACAGTACGACAGGGACCTCAGCAGAAGGAGCGCAGGGATGCGCCAGCATCAAATAAATCGAACAATAGGACAAAGATACCAAGAAGCCTCTATAGCACAAGCGGATTAGCTTGAGTTTTAGGCTTCCTGTATCAAAATCACCGATATACCGAGATGACGGCTATTGCGTAGCGGCATTTCACGTACGTTGCATTAGGAGCTCTCCCACGGT